>NZ_JAYESI010000030.1:0-108537 GCF_041903675.1 Corallococcus sp. RDP092CA
AAGGTGAAGCACCCTCAAAAAATTGACTGCGGTTTCCGCAATCCATTACTTCTTGGGCTTGCTATTTGGTTTTCAAAGACCGAGCCGCTTGTCTTGCTTCGCGACTTTTGCTACCGTCTGCTTCGTCACCGATTCGATTTCAACCGGCGGGGTTGCAGCTTCTATTTCAGTTCGCAGTCAGCGTCAACTTCGCTTTTACGTCCTGCGGGCTGCTTCGAAGCTCATCGGCGCCGTCCAGTGACTTCCGCCGCTTCGTTTCAAAGGGGAGCGGCTTCTACTTCGGCGCCGTCTTCCCTGTCAACCGCTCGTTGTCAGCTTTCCTCACCGCCTTGCGTCCGTTTGCTGCCTGCCGGACGCCAGCTTCTCGGTGGGGGGCGCGGCTTCTATCCCTTCGCCGCGTTCGCTGTCAACCCGCTCGTTGACTGCCCTATTTCCTTGTCGGTGCTGCGCTCTCCCCGAAGTGCCTTCCGCGCCAGTGCGCGGGCTTCGAAGCGAGGGGCGTGGCTTCTACCACCGCCGCGTCTTGTGTCAACCACCCTACGGTCACTGCTGATTCCCGACCCGCTCCGCCTCCCGTGAGGCGGCAACCCACTCCAGCACCTTCAACGCCCGCAGTTCGCCTGTCCTGATGCGGCAACCATCTAAGAATCGGTTAGGAGAATGTCAACTTCCCTTCACCGAGGAGGCCGGCTTCGCCTCTCCACATCACCGCGCCCTGCAGGTGCCACCGGGGTGGCGCCTGCGTGTCGCCGCGAGGTCGGCGGCTTATCCATCAAGCGATCGGGCGGCGCAAGAAATTTGATGCAGGGCGCCGGCGCGGTGCGACGTGGTGTAGGGGGAACTCATGAGGCGGTTCCACCCATTCCCCGCCGACCTCAACTCCCGAACCTGAGCTTCGAGAGGTCCACCCTCCCCCGCCGGCACTTCTCCGCGACCACCACCGAGCGCAGGTCCTGGTAGGCGCGCTCGAAGTCGTCGTTCACGATGATGTAGTCGTAGGACGCGATCCCCCGCTCCATCTCCGAGCGGGCGGCCAGCATGCGGCCTCGGATGGCCTCATCCGAGTCCGTCTGGCGCTCGCGGAGGCGGCGCTCCAGTTCCTCCATGGACGGCGGCAGCACGAAGACGAGCACCGTATCAGGGTGCTTGCGCTTGATGGCCTGCCCGCCCTGGACGTCGATGTCGAAGACCGCCGTGCCGCGGCGCTGGCGGGCTTCATCCACCACGGACTGGGGGCTGCCATAGAAGTTGCCGTGGACCTCCGCCCACTCCACGAACTCGCCCCGCTCGATCTTCTCCTGGAAGGCGGCGACTCCCACGAAGTGGTAGTCCACGCCCTCCTGCTCCCTGCCCCGGGGACGCCGGGTGGTGACGCTGGTGGAGAAGATGCCGTCCGGCATCTCCTTCAGCAGACGGTGCGCGAGGGTCGTCTTCCCTGCTCCGGATGGAGCGGAGAGGACGAGGAGCAGGCCAGGCTGGAGTCCAGAGGGTTCGTTCATTCGACGTTCTGCACCTGTTCGCGGATGCGCTCGACCTCGGCCTTCATCGAGACCACGCGCGCGGAGATCTCCGCGTGCTGGCTCTTGGAGCCGGTCGTGTTCACCTCGCGGTGCATCTCCTGCACGAGGAAATCCATGCGCCGGCCCACCGGCTCGGGGCTCGCCATCAGCAGCCGGAACTGCTCGAGGTGGGTCGCGAGCCGGGTCACCTCTTCCGCGATGTCCGTGCGCTCGGCGAACAGGGCCACTTCCTGCGCCAGGCGCTGCGGATCCACGGCGACGCCGCGCGCGAGCTCCGCGACACGGTCGGTGAGGCGCTGCTGGTAGTCGCTCACCGCGCGTGGCGCGAGCCGGGCGACCTCCTGGCTCCAGCCCTCGATGAGCTTCATCCGGGCGTCCAGGTCGGCGTGGATGGACTCACCCTCGGTGTTGCGCATCGTCTCCAGGGCGGCGAGCGCCTGCTGGAGCGCGGTCTGCGTGGCCTGGGTGGCGGACTCCACGTCCACGCCCTTCTCCTCCAGACGGATGACGCCCGGCTGGTTGGAGACCTGGGACCAGGCGATCTCCGCCGGCTGGCCCAGGGCCTCGGCGACCTCGCGGAAGGCGCGCGCGTATTCGCGGGCCAGGCCGACATCCACGGTGGGGACGTTGCCCGAGACGGTGGCGGCCTGCCGGCGCACCAGGATCTCCACCGAGCCTCGCGCGAGGCGGTCCTTCACCTGCTTCACGAGCGCCGGCTCGAGCGCCGACAGCTCGCGCGGAAGCCGGACCTTCACTTCACAGAACTTGTGGTTGAGCGAGCGAGCTTCCACGGAGACCTCTTCGTCCCCCACGCGGGCGCGGCCCGAACCAAATCCGGTCATGCTCTTGAGCATCGGGCCGGGTGCTAGGGGCTTTCCGTCCCAAGGTCAAGCCAGCGTCTTGTGTCCGTTTCAATTCTGGTAGGGTCCGCCGCCGATGGCGTGGCACAAGCGGCTTGAAACGTGGGCGAAGCTGGCACTGGCGCTCCTGGCTTCCCTCCTGTTCTGGCGCCCCGGACGCCGGCGCTCTCCCGGAGCGCCCCTCCCGCACCCGCGCAAGGTCCTGCTCGTCCGGCCCGACAACCGCGTGGGCGAGGCCCTTCTCACCACGCCCCTGATGCGGACCCTCAAGGTGCACCTCCATCCGCCTCCGGAGGTGCATGTGCTGGTGCACGCCAAGGTGGCTCGCGTCCTCCAGGGGCACCCTGACGCGGATGCGGTCCTGGCGTTCGACCGGCGCTTGCTGTGGCTGGGCCCCCTGGCGCCCGGCGTCCGCGCACTCCGCCGCGAGGGCTATGACACCGTGGTCGATTGCGCCAACTGGAGCGCGCCTTCGGTGACGAGCGCGCTCGTCTCCCGGCTGGTGGGCCCCAGGGCGGTCGTCATCGGGCCCGGCATCTGGCCGGTGTCCCTGCTGCAGTCGGTGTCGGTCCCGGCCCGCACCGATACGCGGCGCGAGGCCGTGCAGCGGACGCACCTCTTGACGCCCCTGACGAAGGGGGCGGTCGCAGAGGGGCTCTCCTTCCGCGAGCCAGTGCTCGGCGTGTCGTTCCGTGGCTATCTGGCGACGTTCGCCGGGGCGGGTTCACGGCGCGCGGTCATCAACCCGGGGGGACGACTGGGTGAGCGCCGCATCCCCGCGGAGGCCTTCGCGGCGGCTGCTCGGGAGCTGATCTCGCTCGGCTATTCGCCGGTGGTGACCTGGGGGCCGGGAGAGGAGACCCTGGCTCGGACCGTGCTTTCTGGCGCTCCAGGGGCGGAGCTGGCTCCGCCGACGAGCATCGACGAGTTGGGTGCGCTCATGCGGACCGCGGGCCTCACCATCTGCAACAACACCGGGCCCATGCACCTGTCGGTCGCCGTGGGTGCGCCCACGCTGGCGTTCTTCCTGCGCATCGACATGGAGCGCTGGGGCCATGCGGTGGCTCCCCACCGGATGGTGGACCTGACGCCCGTCGTGGATGGCGCTTCCGGCGCGGGGTTGGAGCAGCGCGTGGCCGCGGAGGTCCGGTCGTTCGTCTCGGAGCGGGCAGCGCTCACGGGGTGAGCGGCCGTTCCTCTTCGGGCACCATTCGCGGGACGCCGTCCACCACGGGCCAGGCTCGATGACAGTGGGGACAGCGCACTTCAGGCGGGGGGCCTTCGTGCTCGTCGAGCGGGCCCTTGCAGTGGGGGCAGCCCAGGATGGACCGCAGCACCGGGTCCAGGGGCATGGCTACTTCGCGCCTTCGCGACCGAGCCTGCGCGCCAGCTCCGTGGTGCTGTGGTCCTTTGGATCTCCCGCCACCGCGGTCCTGCCTCCGTAGGCGCGGACCTCGTCGCCTTCTGGGATGGACGCTGGCGTGTAGTCCGTCCCCTTCACGTGCACGTCGGGCTTGAGGGCTCGGATGATGCTCCGCACGTCCGGTTCGTCGAAGACGATGACGCGGTCCGTGCAGGCCAGCGCCGCGACCAGCTCCGCGCGCTCCGCCTCCGGGATGTGAGGACGACCCGGGCCCTTGTAGGCCCTCGTGGAGGCGTCCGAGTTCACCGCCACCACGAGCACGTCCGCCAGGGCCTTCGCCCCTTCCAGGTAGCGGACGTGCCCGACGTGCAGCAGGTCGAAGACGCCGTTGGCCAGGGCCACCGTGCGGCCCTGCTCGCGCCAGCGTTCCCGTTCCTCCGCGATGGCGGCGACGGGACGCAGCTTGTCCAGGGTGTTCATCGTGGGCTCCGCAGCGCTTCGAGGAGTTCTTCGCGCGAGACCGTCGCCGTGCCTGGCTTCTGCACCACGAGCGCGCCCGCGACGTTCGCCAGCCTCGCGGCTTCACCGAAGGATGCTCCGGCCGCTAGCGACAACGCGAAGCTCGCGATGACCGTGTCACCGGCTCCTGTCACGTCCACGGCCGCCTTCGCTCCGTGCACGGGGATGAGGTCCACTCCGCCCTTCGCGTCGAAGAGGGCCATGCCGTGTCGGCCTCGCGTCACCAGCAGCGCCTGACAGCCCAGCTTGCGGACCGCTTCGCGACCGGCCTCCAGGAGGTCCTCCTTCGTGCGCACCGGCTGGCCCGTGAGGGCCTCCAGCTCCGGCTCGTTGGGCTTGCACACCGTGAGGCCCGCGAAGGCCGTGAGCGCGTAGCGGCTGTCCACGCAGACCGGGAGACCGTCCGCGGCGAGCTTTCGCAACACCGCGCGGACCTCGTCGCTGACGACGCCCGCACCGTAGTCCGAGACCACCACCGCGTCCGCGTCCTTCGCCGCGGTCTCCACCTGCCTGGCGATGGCCTTGCGCATCCGGGGCGGGAGGGGGCCTCGCTGGCCCCGGTCGACCCGAAGCATCTGCTGCCTCGTGGTGCTGATGCCTCCAGCGAGGATGCGCGTCTTCGTCTCCGTCTGGATGCTCCGGCTGCTGACCGCGTGCAGTTGGACGTCCGCGGCCTGGAAGAGCTTGCGCAGCTCAGTGCCCATCGGGTCCACGCCCAGGGCTCCCACCGCCGTCACCTGTCCCGACAGCGCGCGGATGTTGGCCGCCACGTTGGCCCCGCCACCGAGCTTCACCTCCGAGGACTCGTACCGGACGATGAGCACCGGGGCCTCGCGGCTCACGCGATCCGTCTGGCCGTAGAGGTAATGGTCGGCGACCAGGTCTCCCACCAACAGCACCCGACGGCGCGCGAAGGCGAGTGGCAGGCGCGAGGACGATGCTGCCGGACGTGAAGACGAAGCCACGGGCATGGGCGCGCGTTGTCCCACAGCGGTCCAGCCCTCACAAGTCGCGCGTCTCTCCCGACAGCCCGAGCGCCCGCCTCAGATGCGGTTCGCCCTCCAGGACCTCCACTCCCAGGCGCACCACCCAGGCCTCGAAGCCGGCGGGCAGCCGCACCGCGTCCTTCTCCGTCGTCACCACGAGCGCTCCTTGCTGACGGGCCCGGACTTCGACCTGGCGGAGCTCCTCTCCCGTGAAGCGATGGTGATCCGCGAAGAGCGCCGCGTCCAGGACCTCCACGCCGAGCGCTGTGAGGGTCTTCAGGAAGCCTCCGGGCCTGGCCAGCCCCGCCAGCGCGAGGACCGGCCTGCCTTCGAGTGCCCTCGTCGAATGCTCGGTGCCCGAGGGGTCCCACCAGCCCGTGGGCCCATAGCGCGTGCGCACCCTGGGGGCGGCCACGGCTTCGAGCCATGGATTGGGGGCGGCCCCCCCGCTGGCGGCTCTCATCCAGAGGAGCGTGGCCCGGCGCAGGGACGAGGGGGGCTCCCGCAGCGGGCCTCTTGGGAGCAGGTGGCCATTGCCCAGGCCCACGGCTTCGTCCACGACCACCAGGTCTTCGTCACGGTGCAGGCGGCGGTGCTGGAAGCCGTCGTCCAGCAGGACCGTGTCCAGGCTGAAGTCGTCCCGGGCCCGGAAGGCCGCCGCGACCCGGTCCGCGCCCACGAAGAGTCGGGCTCCCGGGCACCTGCGCGCCAACAGCAGGGGTTCATCACCGGCTTCCGTTACCGCGGGCAGGGGCTCCGCGCCCGTGAAGGTGAGCGGGTGCTGGGATTCGCGTCCGTAGCCTCTCGTGAGGATGCCGACCTTGCGCCCTTCGCGGATCAGGAGCTCCGCGAGGTGGAGGACCGCGGGCGTCTTGCCCGTGCCCCCGACGTTGAGGTTGCCGACGGAGATGATCCGCAGACCTTCGACGCGTTCGGCCCGCTTCAAGCCCGAATCATAGAGGGCGCCTCGGAGGCGGACTGCCCCGCTGTAGGTCCAGGACAGCAGGGTGAGCGGCGACAGGAGGGCACGACGCGTCCAGGGCTCCGGGACCGGCGGATAGAAGATCCGTTCCAGGGCCGTGGGGGAGCCGGTCATCGCCTTGGCTCCGCGGCCTTCTGGTAGAGCGACAGGATGTCCCTCGCGATGAGCTCGTTCGTCGGGTGCCGGGTCGCAGCCCTGGCTCCGGACATCGCGGCGGTGACAACGGCGTCCACCGTAGGTGACTCCACCTTCGCATCCGCCAGGTCCGGGAGCGCTCCTTCGTTCACCGCGACCACTCGGACGTCGCAGGCCCGGGCCTGGGCCGCCGCCCTCGCGCTCCAGTCGTTTCCCAGTCCGAGGATCCAGACCTCGTCCAGGGCCCGCAGCCACTTCGCGAAGTCTGGTCCCTGCTGGTAGCCCGCGAACGTCACGTGCTCGGTGAGGCCGCGCGCGGAGACCCGCGTCCGGGTCGCTTCGAGCAGGGCGCCATCGCCCACCAGCACGAGGCGGGCTTCGGGGCGGCGCTGGCGGAGCGCCGCGAAGGCTTCGACTCCCAGCGCGTGCCTGCGGCTCGGCTGGAACGTGGAGATCATCCCCACCAGGTGCGTGTCCTCGATGCCCAGGGCCCGGCGGAGGGCCTTGCGGTCCTCGGGAGGAACGAACATCGGATCCACCAGCGCGGGCAGGACCTGGACGGGGCGGTGGCGGCCACGGAGCGTCTCCACCAGATGACCCGCGGGCACCGTGTAGGCGGCGGCTTCGGGCAGGGAGGAGCGCAGTGAGCGCGGCGCGTGGACGGAGCGGATCCGCACCGCTCCCTTCGGCGTGCCCCAGCGGGCCACGAGATGATCATGGGTGAAGTGGGCGTGCACCACGTCCACCGACCTGCGGCGGAGGGCGCGCAGGTCGCTCCAGAGCTCCCACGGCGGGGACTTCACGGACAACGTCAGGCCTCCCTCATCCAGGAGGCCCAGTTGCTGGAAGCGGGGGACTGCGGGCTCCTCGGCGGCGATGTCCCGACGCTTGCGGTCCACCGCCACCGTCACCTCGTGTCCCAGCGCCCGCTGGGCCTGCGCGAGCAGCGCGACGTTCTCCGCCGGGCCGCTCCAGAAAGGGCTCGCGAGCAGGTGCAGGATGCGCATCAGCGCTTCACCAGCGAATGGTAGAGGTCGCGCAGCGCTCGGGCTTCGTGCTCGACGCCGCAGCGGCGGCGCGCTTCCTCCGCGGCGTTGCGGCCGACCTGACGGGCCCGCTCCGGGTCCCGGGTCAGCTCGTCCAAGACCCCGCGCAGGCCCTTCACGTCTCCAGGCTCGAAGAAGAAGCCCGTGCGGCCGTGCTCGATGAGGGTGTCCAGGTACGGCAGCTTCGAGGCCACCACGCAGCACCCCGACGCCATCGCCTCCACGTGCACCAGCGAGTAGCCCTCCGCGTAGGAGGGATGCACCAGGATGCTCAGGCCCTGGTACCAGGGCTCGATGGGGGACTGCTCCCCCGCGAGCAGCACCCGGTCCTCGATGCCCTGGCGCAGCCCGTTCACCCACGTCAGGTCCGGCCCCTTCGCGAGCCCCACCAGCACCGCCTGCCAGTCCGGCCGCCGCGGCAACAGGGGCCTCATCGCTTCGATGAAGTCACCCTGCCCCTTCTCCCTGCGGATGCGTCCGATGACGCCGATGCCGTAGCGGCCTCCCTGCTGGAGCCGCGCCCAGGCCGCGTCGCGGTCCTCCGGTGGTTGGAAGCGAGAGAGATCGATGCCGTGTGAGATCACCGTGGAGGGGAGCGCGATGACTTCGGCGATCTGCTTCGTGAGCGACACCAGCGCGTCCGCGCCCCTGGCGATCCAGCGGGTGAAGCCCGTGGGCGCCACCGAGGTGTGCCTCGTGAAGACGAGCCGGACCTGGCCGCCCAACGCCTTCAGGAGGAACCCCGCCAGCAGTTCGTTGTTCCGGTGCGCGTGCCAGACGATGGGCTCCCGGTGCGAGCGGCGGAGCAGCTCTCCCCAGGTGATGCGCGGCAGGGACTCCGTCAGGCCGGAGCCGATGACCCGCGTCTCGTCAGCCGTGGCCAGCGCCGGCACCACGGACTCCACGTGCCGGGTCACCCCCGTGTAGCGCTTGTGGAAGTGCGGATGGACGATGAGGGTCATCGGGACGCGGTCCTTGCCTGCTGGCGCGGCAGGGCGGCCATGGCCTCCGCGTTGCGCTCACTGGCTCCGGAGATGCGGCGCACCGTGGCTTCGGCCTGGGCGCCCAGGCGCTGCCGGTGCTCGGGATTCGCGAGGAGGTCCTCCAACGCGGCGTACAGGGCCTCTGCGTCCGCCACCTGGATGCCTCCGTTGCCTTGCAGCACCGCGACGCTGTCCCGGAAGTTGTCCATGTGCGGACCGAACAACACCGGCCTGCCCTGCCCCGCCGGCTCCAGGATGTTCTGACCGCCTCGCTTCGTGAACGAGCCTCCCACGAACACCACCGTCGCCAGACGGTAGGCCCGCGACAGCTCGCCCATCGAGTCCATCACCACCACTGGCGCTCGCTCCGGATTGCCCTGCGAGCGCAGCCCCACGGTCAGGTTCCGCTCCTTCGCGAGAGTCCTTATCCGTTCAGTCCGGTCCAGGTAGCGCGGCGCGATGACGAGGCTCAGCGCGGGCCAACGCGTCCTGAGACGCTGATACACCTGCAACAGGATTTCCTCCTCGCCCTCGTGCGTGCTTCCCGCGAGCCAGACCGGCTCCTCGGGCGGCAGGCCGAGCGCTGTCCGCAGGGCTTCGTCCTCCGGAGCAGGGCCGGCCGCGAGGGCGTCGAACTTGGTGTTCCCAGTGGTGAGGACGCGGTCGGCCGGTGCTCCCAGGGCCCTTGCCCTCTCGGACTCCTCGTCCTGCCGCATCAGCAGCAGGTCCATGTCCTTCAGCGGATTCTCGATGAGGCCGAAGAGCGTCCGGTACTTCCCCACGTTCGCGGGCGAGAAGCGCCCGTTGGTCATCACCACGCTGGCCCCGGACTGCTTCGCGGCTCGGATGAGGTTGGGCCAGACCTCCGTGTACTCGAGGATCAGGAGGTCTGGTCTCAGGGCCCGCACCGCCCTTCGCGTCGCACCCCAGAGGTCATAGGGCGCGTACACGACTCCGTCGATCTGCTTCGCCAGGCGGTCCCTCGCCATCGCGTGGCCGCTGTCCGTCATCGTCGAGAGCACGATGCGGCAGCCGGGAAAGCGCTCGCGCAGGGGGCCGAACATGGGCGCGAGGGCCAGCAGGTCCCCAGCGCTGGCGCCGTGCAACCAGAGCAGCGGACCGTCTCCCTTCGGGAGGTCTCCCGGCCCATAGAAGCCCAGCCGCTGCTTCAGCCCATGACGCGTCTTCCGGTGCACGCAGAGCACCGGGAACAGCAGCGCGAAGAGGACGTAGGTGGCGACGACGTAGAGCAGGCGCATGGGCGGCGTCCCGCGCTCTATCAAATGCCCGGCGGTCGCGGCACCACTCGCACCGGGCTGGGCACCAGCCAGGGCCGCCACTCGTGGCCGAAGAAGCGCCCCGGTGCGTGGGCCCAGACCTCCACCTGGACCACGCCGGGGCCCGTCAGCTCGACGTGCTGCCCGTCGGGTTGCAGGCGCCCGTCACCCCACACCCGGACCTCGACGCTCCCCGGGGTGTGTTCCGGGAGGCGGACCGTCAACACCGCGCCCACGGGGGCCTCCCGCGTGTTCACGTCGTAGCCCTCCAGGGCGAAGCCGTCAGGGGCTCCGAGGGCTCGGAAGACGCAGAGGGCACGGCCGCTCGCGAGGGCCTGCGTGACCTGGGCCGCGGCTTCGCGTGCGTCCCTGGACAGCGGGCCTGTCAGGACGTCCGGCGGAAGCTCCATGTCGAGCGCGCTGAAGATGTCCTCGTATGCAGGCACGCCGTGCGCGTCACTCCCACAGAGGGCGATGCGCCTGCGCTCCCGCGCCAGCTCCAGGAAGCGCTCCGCCGGGCGCGGCTCCGGAACCGCGAGCAGCATCACGCCGTGCACCGGGTTCACCATCGAGGCACCGAGCGCGGGCAGCAGCCGGCTCAGCGGGCTTCGCAGCGCCTGCCGGAAGAAGGTGTCCGCAGAGTACAGCTCGAAGCCTGGGACCTGGTGCGCCGTCGCTTCGTCCCTCCACGGGTTCTTCGTCTGGACCGGGTGCGCGAGCACCGCCGTACCTCCGGCGGCTTCGACCGCCGCCACCGCTTGCTCCGGCGGCCCCCAGGGCTTCACGCCTTCGATGGGCCGCTGCATGCCGAACGCGGCCAGATGGCCCGCGCTCGTGGAGAGCTCCACGCCGGGGATGAGCAGCACGCCGTCCACCCAGGTCGCGGCGGGCGGCTTCACGTCGTTGTGGTCGGTGAGCACCACGAAGTCCAGGCCCGCCGCCTTCGCCGCCTGGGCGACCTTCCCGGGCGTCCCGTTCCCATCCGAGCGCGTGGTGTGTACGTGGTACGCGCCTCGGAGCCATGGCTTCGCGTCCTGCGCGGGCGCGACCACGGGGTAGTCCGCGAAGGCCGCCGCGAAGGCGAAGAAGCCGGCGACGCCGAGGAGCAGGAGCAGCACGCCGAACACGGCGCGCACCGCCAGGGAGAGGGGCCGCCTGGAAGGACCGTCCCTGCTCATGCCACGCACCGCTTGATGGACCCGGCGCCCTCAGACGCCACATGGAGCCGTGGCGGCATGCCTATCGCCAGGGCGAGAGGTTGATCCGCTGCGCTGCCTCCGCGCACTCCCCTCATCACGTGAGGACGCCCGATGTCCGCAGCCCCCCCTCCGCGGCGCAGCGGCCTTCCTCTCTCCCGGAAGAGAGACCGCCTCGTCGCGCAGGCTTCGCTCACGCGGCTCCCCGCTCGATGGGGCCCGACGTCTGAAGGCGCCACATGGCGGCGTAGCGCCCTTCCTTCTGGAGCAGCGCATCGTGGCTCCCGCTCTCCACGATGCGGCCCGCCTCCACCACGTGGATGACGTCCGCGCTCGTCACCGTCGACAGCCGGTGCGCGATGACCAGCGCCGTCCGGCCCGGGAGCACCTTCGCCAGCGCGGCCTGCACCTCCCGCTCGTTCTCCGGATCCAGGCTGCTCGTCGCCTCGTCCAGCACCAGCACTGGCGCCTTCGACAGCACCGCCCTCGCGATGCACAGGCGCTGGCGCTGGCCTCCGCTCAGGATGACGCCTCGCTCGCCGATGCGCGTGTCGTAGCCCTGGGGCAGCGCCTGGATGAAGCCATCCGCGTTCGCCACCCTCGCCGCGGCCTCCACCTCCTCGCGCGTCGCTTCGGGCCTCGCGTGCCTCAGGTTCTCCAGCACCGTGCCGTGGAAGAGCAGCGGCTCCTGCGTCACCAGCGCGAACTGACTCCGGACGCTCGCGGCCGTGTAGGTGTCCGCGTCCACTCCGTCGAGGAGGATGCGGCCCTGCTGGGGTCGCTCGAAGCGCAGCAGCATCGACGTCACCGTGCTCTTGCCCCCGCCGCTGCCTCCCACCAGCGCCGCCACCTGCCCCACCTCCAGGTCCAGCGTCAGCCCGTCGAGCGCGCGACGCTCGCCGTAGAAGAAGCGCACGTCCTCCAGCCGCAGCGACTCGCGCAGCGCTGGCGCGGGCACCGCGCTGGCGGCGTCCTCCACGGGGTGCTTCAGGTCGAGCAGCGCGAAGAGGCGCTCCCCCGCCGCTCCCGCCTGCACCGCGAACTGCGTCACCCGCCCCAGGTCCTTCACCGGCTGGTACACGAGGATGACCGCCGTGAGCAGCGACAGGAGCGCCTCCGGCTCCATCGCCCGCGTCGCCGCCGCGTAGCCCAGCGCTCCCGCGAGCGCCGCCGCCGCGAGCACCTCCATCAGCCCCGGCACACCTCCGCGCGCCCAGGCCGCGCCCACCACCGCCTCCTCGTGGGCCTTCGCGTAGGACTCGAAGCGCGCCAGCTCCGCCTGCTGGCCGTTGAAGGCCTGGATGGTGCGCAGCCCCCCCAACCCTTCGTGCAGCTGACCCGCGAGCTGCCCCAGGTGGGCCTGCCCCTCGCGCGTCCCCTTCAGCACCTTGCGCGTGAGCTTCGACGCGGGCAGCGCCGCCAGCGGGATCACCGCCAGCATCAGCCCTCCGAGCATCGGGCTCATCGCCAGCGCCACGCCCGCGAGGATGAGCACCTGGATGGAGTCGCGCAGGTACGAGCCCACCGTGTACATGGCGGCCAGCTCCACCGCCATCACGTCCGAGGAGAACCGGCTGAGCAGGTCCCCCGTCCGCTCCTTCGACAGCTGCGACGGCGACAGCGCCGTGAGCCGCAGGAACAGGTCGCGCCGCAGGTCCTTCACCACGCGCTGCGCGAACAGGCCCATGAAGTAGAACTGGCCCAGGTAGCCCACGCCCTTCACCGCGCCCACCGCCAGCACCACCACCGGAAAGCCCCAGAGCGCCGCCTCGCGCGGCAGGTCCGCCAGCCACGGCACCCGGTGCGCGCTCGCGAAGCCCTCTTCACCTCCCGACAACAGGAAGCGCAGCGCCGGGCCCAGCAGGTACGCGTACGCGCCCGTGGCGAGCCCCAACACCGCCATGCACACGAAGGCCAGGACGAGGATGCCCGCGTGCGGCTTCGCGTAGCGCAGCAGCCGCCAGAGCGCGCGATGCATGACTACTTCACCACCTTCTGCAACGCCGCCCTCGCGAGCACCGAATAGGGGTTCAGCTCCAGCACCTTCATCAGCTTCTTTCGCGCGAGGGGCACGTCGTCCAGGTCGATCTCGATGATGGCCGCGATGATCTGCGCCCGCTCCAGGTACGGATCCAACGTCAGCGCCTGCTTGAGCACCTTGCGCGCCGCGAGCGCCCGCTGCATCAGCGACCCCGGCGAGCCCCGGTACTTCGCCCAGGCGAGGTACGAGTAGTACTCGGGCTCGCCGCCGTTGAGCGCCACCGCCTCCTCGAAGCCCTGGATGGCGGCCTTGTAGTCGCCCCGCTTCATCGCGGACTCGCCCCGGCGCAGCGCCAGCTCCGCGTCCACGTTGATGGCGGTCGCCCGGCCCACCACCTCCTGGCGGCTGAAGAAGTACTGGAGGTAGGCGCGGCGCTTCTCGTCCACGCTCAGCACGCGGTACGCGGCGGACAGCTTCTCCTGCACCTGCTCCAGCAGGTCGCGCAGGTCGGAGATGTCGAACTCCGCGTAGGTGTCCGGGTGAAAGCGCATCGCCGTCTCGTGGTACGCGCGCTCCACCGCCTCCTTGTCCGCCGCGAGGTCCAACCCCAGCCCGCCGAAGTAGCTGCGCGTGATGATGCGCACCGCCCCCTCGCGCAGCGCCGCCGCCGTCTCCGGAGGCAGGCTCTTGCGCTTGCGCGGCGCGATGACGTCCGGCACCGCCGCCGCGCTCAGCACGTCCGACCCCGTCGCCACCGGCGTCGCGGAGAACGTCACGCCGCCCGTCAGCTTGAGGAACCACAGCAGCGTGTACGCCGCCCGCAGCTCCGCGCGCCCGTGCGCCAGCAGGTCCTTCAGCACGATGCGGCCATTCACCTGCATCGCCAGCTTCAGGTCCTCGGTGTCCAGCGCCATCGCCTGGAGGTCGCGCCCGAAGTCCGCCGAGCGCACCGGGTACTCGTTCACGTGCGCCTTGAGCGCGCCCGCCACCACCCGCAGCGGCATCCGGCGACGCGCGGCCTCCAGCAGCGGCGCCAGCGCGGGCTGGTCCACGGCGGCCACCTCGGAGGAGAACTCGTCGCCCGCGTAGAACGCGTAACGGCCCTCGCGCATGGCCAGCACGCGCCCGAGCCGTTCCCGCGTGAAGTCTCGCAGGAGCGCCAGCAGGTCCTCGCCCACCACCTCCACGCCCACGTCCGCCAGCGCCGCGCCGATGCGCAGCCCGGAGGCGAGCGCCTCCACCAGCGGCTGCTCCTGCGCCGGCAGGAGGACCTTTCGCTCGCACAGGTAGCGCGGCAGCGCGTCCTCCTTCGCGGAGGAGTCGAAGTTCACCGGTCCGCCGCGCAGGAAGAACACCCGGCGCGACAGGCCCCTGTGGGCCACCACCAGCACGCCGTCGCGGCGCAGCCGATACAGCGAGTGCAGGAGCGCCGGGAGCGGGAAGGCCCTCAGCTCCCCCGCCGCCACCGTGGGCCGGGACAGGGTGGCGGCCAGCCCCGTGAGCGGGATGGCCTGCGCGGCCTTCACCAGCGCCTCCAGGCGGGGCACCAGCTCGCCGGGCTTGAGCGGATCCGGGATGTACGCGTTGACCTTCAGGTCCAGCACCGACGCCACGCCCCTGGCCCGGCCCAGGTGCCCCTTGTCGATGGCCACGATGGGCACCCGCCCGCCCTGGCTGTGCCCTCGGATGAGGTGCACGACGTGCTGCCCCTCCACGCGCGGCAGGTCCACGCCCAGCACCACCACGTCCGGGTTGTCCGCCGAGAAGTGCTCCAACACCCGCACGGCGTCGTTCACCGCCCGAACGGTGTACCCGGCCTGCGAGAGCAGGCCCGTCAGGTGCTCCAGGGTCGGGGGGTGGCTCTCGGCGAGCAGAAGCGTCTTCAAGGGGGCCGCAGTCTACAACCTCCCTCCCTCCGCGCATCAGCTACGATGAGGGTCTTGCCTCCCATGACGCAGCCATCCGCCCCCCGCATCCTCGTCGTGGCCGGCGAGGCCTCCGGCGACACCCACGCCTCGGAGCTCGTCGCCGCCCTCCAGGCCCTGCGCCCCGACCTCACCTTCTTCGGCATGGGAGGCGCCCGGCTGGCCGCTCGAGGGGTGGAGCTCATCCACGATGCCCGGGAGGTCTCCGTCATGGGCATCACCGAGGTGCTCCCCCGCATCCCCCGCATCCTGCGGATCATGAAGGACCTGGCCCGGGCCGCGGAGGAGCGCCGCCCGGCCTGCGCCATCCTCGTGGACATCCCGGACTTCAACCTGCGGCTGGCCAAGAAGCTCAAGGCCCTGGGCATCCCGGTGGCCTACTACGTGTCCCCCATGATCTGGGCCTGGCGCCGGGGTCGCGTGCGCACCATCCAGCGATTGGTGGACCGGATGCTCTGCATCCTGCCCTTCGAGGAGGACTTCTACCGGGAGGCCGGGGTGCCCGCACGCTACGTGGGCAGCCCCGTGCTGGAGCAGATGCCCAAGGCCGCCAGCGCCCGCGAGTTCCGGCGGCGCCTGGGTCTGGCGGAGGACGCGCCCACGCTCGCGCTGCTGCCCGGCAGCCGGATGAGCGAGATCCGCCGCATCCTGCCCACCCTGGTGGGGGCCGCGAAGCAGCTGGCCGCCGAGCGGCCGGGGCTCCAGGTGGTGGTGCCGGTGGCGCCCACCATCGCGAAGGAGGAGATCACCTCCCGCTTCGAGGGCAGCGGCGTGACGCCGGTGCTGGTGGACGGGCGCGCGCCAGAGGTGGTGGGCGCGAGCGACGCCGCGGTGGTGGCCTCCGGCACGGCGGTGCTGGAGGCGGGGCTCATGGAGCGGCCGCTCGTCGTGGTGTACCGCGTGTCGAGGGTGACGTACTGGGTGGGCCGGCTGATGTTGAAGGTGGCCTTCGTGTCGCTCATCAACCTGCTGGCGGGCCGGCGCGTGGTGCCGGAGCTGCTCCAGGGGGACATGACCCCGGAGAACATCGCCTCCGAGGTGCGGCGCGTGTGGCTGCCGGGCGAGCCCCGCGACGCCATGGTCCAGGGCCTGGCGGAGGTGCGCGGGCGGCTGGGCGAGGTGGGGGCGGCCCACCGTGCGGCCCAGACGGTGCTGGAGCTGCTGCCCCCTCGCGTTGTCGCCTGAGCGGGAGAACCGACCGGGTTGGCGCCGGTTCTGCTGTTCCAGCGCCGGGATTGGGATATGTCCGCCGGGTCATGAACCGTGCGCTGGTCTGCATCCCCACCTACAACGAGCGGGACAACATCGGCCCCATCACCCAGGCGGTGCTGGCGGCGGATCCCCGTGTGGACATCCTCGTCGTCGACGACAACTCGCCCGACGGGACGGGGCAGCTGGCGGACGAGCTGGCCGCGAAGGAGCCGCGCGTGCGCGTGCTCCACCGCGAGAAGAAGGAAGGCCTGGGCCGCGCGTACCTGGCCGCCTTCCGGTGGGCCCTGGCCGAGGGCTACACGTACATCCTGGAGATGGACGCGGACTTCAGCCACGACCCGCGCTACCTGCCCACCTTCCTGGACGCCGCGGAGGGCGGCGCGGACCTGGTGCTGGGCTCGCGCTACGTGGACGGCGGCGGCACGGTGAACTGGGGCGTGGGCCGGAAGCTCATCAGCCGCGGCGGCTCGCTGTACGCGCGCAGCATCCTGGGCGTGGACGTGCGCGACCTCACCGGCGGCTTCAAGTGCTTCAACCGCCGGGTGCTGGAGCGCATCGACCTGGACGCGGTGCGCAGCACCGGGTACGCGTTCCAGATTGAGTTGACCTACCGCACCCTGCGCAACGGCTTCACCGTGCGCGAGGTCCCCATCGTGTTCGAGGACCGGCGCGTGGGGCACTCGAAGATGAACAAGAAGATCTTCGTCGAGGCGCTGGGCATGGTCTGGAAGCTGCGCTTCACGGTCTGAGTGCCATGTCGATGTCCGGAGTGGTGTCCACCTTCCTCGTGTCGCTGTCCGCCATCTTCTTCGTGGTGGACCCCATTGGCGTCGTGCCGCTGTTCCTGGCGATGACGGCGGGAGACTCCAAGCAGCAGATACGGAGCACCGCCCTGCGCGCCTGCCTGGTGGCGTGCGGGCTGATGCTGTTCTTCGCCGTCTTCGGCCGCGTCATCTTCCACGTCTTCGCGGTGTCGCTGGGCGCCTTCCGCGTGGCGGGCGGCATCCTGCTCTTGATCACGTCCCTGGACATGCTGCGCGCCCGCCCGTCCTCCACGCGCACCAGCCCGACGGAGGAGGAAGAGGGCGTGGTGAAGGAGGACGTGGCCATCGTCCCGCTGGCCATCCCGCTGCTCGCGGGGCCGGGCGCCATCGCCACCGCCATGGTGCTGATGGCGCGCTCCGGGACGTCGCTCGCGTCCGCGCTGCCGGTGGTCGCGGCGGTGGTGCTGACCTTCACCTCCACCTACTTCATCCTCAACGCCTCCAGCCTGGTGCAGCGGGTGCTGCGTCAGTCCGGCGTCGCCATCCTGGAGCGCGTGTCCGGCCTCATCCTGGCCGCCATCGCGGTGCAGTTCATCGCGGACGGGGCGAAGGACCTGCTCAAATAACGTCCGCGCCCGCCACCCAGACGGCGCCGTCCTTGCGCACGGTGCCCTGCGGGCGGCCCTCCATGGTGAGGTGCTCCGGGCTGGAGCGCTGCGCGTCGTACGCGTAGCCGCCCTGGACCTCCTGCAGGTACACCACCACCGCGTCCACCACGTTCTCCTGCACGACCTTGAACGAGTCGTTCGCGCACTGGGGCTCGCCGGTGAAGAAGCGCTCCAGGGAGTCCTCCTCCGGGTGGCGCACGTAGACGACCACGGGAGCCCTCTCCTCCTTGCCCTCGGCGACGAACTGCTGGATGGCCCGCGAGGGCGCGGGCTGCCGCATCAGCGCCTGGAGGAGCGTGCACTTCTCGTCCTCGGCCTCCACGCGCTGCGCGAGGGGGACCGAGTGCGCGCAGCCCACCGTCCCCAGCAGGCCCAGGCCCGCCACGGCGAGCGCCCGACAAATGTGACGAAGTTCCACCATGTGACACCTCATGGCTTGCGCCAGCGAGGGGCGAAGGGCGCGTTCGTCAGGGACGGGTCCTCCACCGCGATGATGTATTCGGCGCGGCGGTTGGCCGCCTCCGCCGTCTCATCCGGCGTGGGCACCGCCGGAGACTGCTCACCAAAGCCCTCGTAGAACACTGGTACCTTCAGGCCGCGTTGGCGGAAGTAGGACGCGATGCTCTTCGCCCGCTTGAGTGACAGCTCGCGGTTGTCGTCCGCGCTGCCCACCGTGTCGGTGTGCCCGAGCACGTACAGGCGCAGCGACGCCCAGCGCCCGTATTTATTCAGCGCGTCCGTGATGCTCTTGTAGCTGGCGTCCAGCTTGCCCTTCTCCGACGGGGGGACGTCCGAGCGGCCAGACGCGAAGCCCACCTCCTCGTGCGGGATGTCCACCTGCCACGGGTAGAGGTCCACGCCGGTGTAGAAGTCGGACGTGTCGTAGGCGCGGAGGCGGATGCGCATCACCTTGCCCTCCGCCGGCAGCCACTTCACCTCCAGGGGCGTGCCCGCGGGCGCGCCCTTGAAGTCCACGTCGCCCGCGAAGGCCGTCTTGCCGGTGTCCATCATCACCGTGACCTCCGTCTTCGCGGCCGGGCGGGACAGCGTGAAGCGCAGCTTGCGCCCGGGCACGTCCACGTCCTCCGGGCGCACCTCCAGCTTCAGCGGGCCGTACAGCTCCGTGTCGAAGGCGAGCGGCATGCTCCCCGGCTCCGCCCCGCCCGGGAACCGCACGGTGAGCTCGCCCTCGTAGTGGAACTTCCCCTCCGGCTGCTCCAGGGCGATGCGGCGGGTGACGCCTGGCTTGCCGCCTCCCTTGAGCTCCACCGCCTTGCCGTCGCCGCGCTTGAGCTTCACCTCGAAGCCGTCGATGGGCTCGTCGATGTGGATGACCAGCGTGGGCACGCCCTCGCCCAGCGCCGCCTTGCCCTCCAGCGACACCCGGATGGCCTCCGCGGAGGCAGGGAGCGGCAGGCCCAGCAGGGCCACGAGAGGTAGGAGTCGAACGGACATGCGGCGTCAACCTCGGCGTCGCGGGGGAGGTGGTGAGGCAACTCCAGCCCGGGAGAGTGGATTCCCGAGGAAGCCTACCGCACGCCCACCAGGGTGATGCCTCGCGCGGTGGCCCCCGCGAAGAGGGCGGGTGCGTCCAACAGCACCGTGCGCCCTACCTCCAGCGCCAGCACCCGGGCGCCCACCTCCGCCATGACCTCCAGCGTGCGCGGGCCCGCGGCGGGCAAGTCAAAGCGCAGGTCCTGCCCCGGCTTGCAGCGCTTCACCACCACCGCGCCCGGGCCGCCCAGCTTCGCGCCCCGGCGGATGGTCTCGTCGGTGCCCTCGACGGCCTCCAGCGCCAGCACGTGGCCGTCGCGCACCACCACCGTCTGGCCCACGTCCGCCTGCCCCAGGAGCACCGCCACCTCGCGGCCCAGGGCCACGTCCTTCTCCTGCGAGGGCTTCAGCGCGGGGCCGGCCAAGTGCCCTTCGGGGCAGAGCACCTCTCCCAGGAAGTCCGTGGGCGCGATGATGGTGATGCCCTGCGCCTCGAAGTCCGCGGCCACCGCGCGCAACAGCGCGTCGTCCCGGAAGCTGCGCAGGCGGGAGATGATGCGCACCGCGCCCAGGTCCGGCCGGGCCTCCGTGAAGGCGCGCACGCGGCCGATGCCGCCCGCCATGGCCGCCCGGGTGACGCCCGCCTGGCGGAACACCTTCTGGATGCGGCCCACCTGCCCCACGCGCACCCAGGCGAAGTGGGCGACCTCGCGCTCCAGCGCCGGGTCCGTCTCTCCCCGGTGCGCCGCCACCACGACCTCCAGGCCGCGCGCACGGGCGGCCCGGGCGAAGAGGAAGGGAAGCTGGCCGTTGCCCGCGATGAGCCCGATGCGCTCCACCCGCTCCACTCCAATCCCGCGCGAAAGGGCCTAGCGCGTGACGCCGCGCTTGCTCGTCTCCACGAACCGCACCAGGTGCTCCACCTCCGGGTGGCCGGCCAGCTCCGCGCGCAGCTGCGCGAGCGCCTCCTGCAGGCCCAGCTTGGAGCGGAAGAGGATGCGGTAGGCCTCCTTCACGCGGCCGATCTGCTCCTCGGTGAAGCCGCCGCGCTCCAGGCCCACGGTGTTGAGGCCCACCAGCGTGGCCCGGTCCCCCTGCACGGTGCAGTACGGGGGCACGTCCATCGTGACCATGGAGCCGCCGGAGATGAACGCGTAGCGCCCCAGCCGGGTGAACTGGTGCACCGCGACGAGGCCCGAGATCTTCACCGCGTCCTCCACCACCACGTGGCCCGCGAGCGCGGCCCCGTTGGCGAGGAGGACCTCGTTGCCCACGACGCAGTCGTGCGCGACGTGGCTGTTGGCGAGCAGCAGGTTGCGGTGGCCGAGCCGCGTGGCGCCGCCGCCGGACACCGTGCCCAGGTTCACCGTGACGAACTCGCGGATCTGGTTCTCGTCACCGATGACGAGCTCCGTGTCCTCGCCCGCGTACTTCAGGTCCTGGGGCGCCGCGCCCACGGAACAGAACTGGAAGAGGTGGTTGCGCTCGCCCAGCGTGGTGCGGCCCTCGACGACGACGTGCGGCCCGATGCGGGTGCCCGCGCCGATGACGACCTGGGGTCCGATGACCGAGAACGGCCCCACCTCCACGGTGTCGTGGAGCCGGGCTCCCGGATGGACGACCGCGGTGGGATGAACCTGCGCCATGTCCTTCTCTCCTCAGCAGCGCGCGTGACACGCCTTACGGCGCCGCGCCCTCGTCGCCCTTGGCGGCCTTGTTCTTGTCCACCACGGTGGCGAGGAACTCCCCTTCCGCCACCCTGGCGCCATCCACCGACGCCACGCCCTTCGTCTTCCAGATGGCGCCCTTGTGGCGGATGACTTCGATGTCCAGCTGGAGCCGGTCCCCGGGCACCACCGGCTTGCGGAAGCGCGCGTTGTCCACGCCCATCAAGTACGTGACGAGCCGCGTCGGGTCCATGGCTTCCGTCTTATACGCAAGGATGGCCGTCGCCTGGGCGAGCGCCTCCAGGATGAGCACGCCCGGCATCACCGGGTGCCCCGGGAAGTGGCCGTTGAAGAAGGGCTCGTTGATGGTGACGTTCTTGTACGCCGTGAGCTTCTGGCCCGGCACGATTTCCACCACCCGGTCCACCAGGAGGAACGGGTAGCGGTGCGGCAGCAGCGCCTGGATCTCGCCAATGTCCATCATCCGCCCTTCTCCTTCTCCAACAGCTCCACCCTCTTGCGAAGGGCGCGCACTTCCTTGAGCAGGTCCGCCAGCTGTCCCGACGCGGCGCTGGCGCGCAGCCAGTCCTTGTGGGGGATGGCGGGGCTGCCGCTGACCACCTGGCCGTCCGGTACGTCATGGGCGACGCCGGACTGCGCGCCCACCTTGGCCAGGTCTCCCACGCGGATGTGCCCCACCACGCCCACCTGCCCCGCCAGCACCACGCCGGTGCCCACCTCCGCCGAACCCGAAACGCCCGCCTGCGCGCAGATGAGCGACAGCGGCCCCACGCGCACGTTGTGGGCGATCTGCACCAGGTTGTCGAGCTTCGTCCCCTGGCCCACCACCGTCTCACCCACCGTCGCGCGGTCGATGCAGGTGCAGGCGCCCACCTCCACGTCGTCCTCGATGCGGACGATGCCCACCTGGGGAATCTTGAAGTGGCGGGGGCCGGCCTCGCCCTCCGCGTCGAAGGCGAAGCCGAAGCCGTCCGCGCCCACCACCGCCGAGGCGTGGAGGATGACGCGCGAGCCCACCACGCACCGCTCGCGCACCGTGGCGTGCGGGTAGAGCACGCAGTCGTCGCCGACGCGCGCGTCCTCGCCCACGTAGGCGCCGGGGTGCAGCACGGTGCGGGCGCCGACGTGGGCGCCCCTCTCCACCACGGCCCCGGCCTTCACCGTGGCCTCCGGGTGCACCGTGGCCTCCGGGTGCACGTGGGCGGCCGGGTGGATGCCCGCGGGGGGCCGCGTGGCCGGATGGAACAGGGCGAGGAGCTTCGCGTAGGCCAGGTGCGGGTTCGCCACCCGCACCAGGGCCACCCCGTCGCGAGCGGGGACCTCCCGCCCCACCAGCACCGCCGAGGCGCGGGTGGCCTCGAACTGCCGGCGGTAGCGGGGATTGCCGTAGAACGACACCTCCCCGGCCAGGGCCTCCTCCAGGCCGTTCAGGCCATGGACGAGCAGTCCGGGGTCGCCGAAGAGCTCACCCCGGACGTGGGCGGCGATGTCCCCCAGCCGGTGCGCGTTGGGTGCGGAAGGCACGGGGGTGTCCGGCGCCTACTTCTTGACCGGGGCGTCCTTGGCCGTCGGCGCCGCGGGCTTCTTGGTGCTGTTGTAGTTGCGGACGACCTCGTTGGAGATGTCGTACTGGGACAGCGCGAAGACGATGCCCGAGTCCCGCTTGTCCAGCACGATGCCCAGCCCGTCCCGCTCCGCGATGGACGCGATGACCTGGTCGATGCGGTTGACGATGGGCTCCATCTCCTGCCGCTCCTTGTTGGCGGCCTCGGCGCGGCTGCGCTCGTACTTCTGCGCCAGCTCCATCACCTTCTTCTGGAGCTCGGTGGCCTTCTGGGTGCGCGTGGCCTCGCTCATGGCGCTGGCCTGCTTGTCCAGGGTCTCCTTCTCCTTGCGGAGCGTCTCCTGCTCCTTGTCGATCTCCTTCTGGCGGTCCTCCAGCCACTTCTGGAGACGGGCCTTCGCGGCCTTGCCATCGTCCACCTCCAGCAGCACGCGCTGCAGGTCGACGTAGGCCACCTTGAGCTCGGCGGCGGAAGCGGCCACCGGGAGGGCGAGCGACAGGACAGCGGCGGTGGCCGCCAGGGTGCTTCGAAGCGACATGGGTTACGGCTCCTCGGAAAGGGTGCTGCAGGCTCCGACGTCCACCCTCCCGGCCTGTTCACTTCCACCCCGGGGGGTGGAGGGAGGCCGGCCGGGAAGGCGGCTGGGGTCGATGCCTATCAGAAGAAGTTACCGATGGTGAACTCGAACAGGATGGGGTCGTCCGACGGCCGCTTGGTCAGCGGGATGCCCCACTCGAAGCGCAGGGGCCCGATGGGCGAGAACCAGCGGAAGCCGAAGCCCGCGGAGTGGAAGAGCCCCAGGGGCAGCTTGTCCTGGCGGTCCTCGAAGAACTTCTCGTTGGAGCCGAAGGCATTGCCGGCGTCGTAGAAGAGCACGCCGCGCAGGCCGGCCTTCTCGAAGATGGGGAACTCCAGCTCGAAGTTGAAGATGAGCTGCTTGTTGCCGCCCACCCGGAACTCGGTGACGTTGGCGTCCGGGTTGTCCGCGCGCGGCACGAGCAGCGTGGGGCTGATGCTGCGCAGGTAGTAGCCGCGGATCGTGTTGATGCCGCCCACGTAGTAGAGCTCGCTGATGGGCAGCGGCTTGCTGGAGTCCAGCTGCTGCACGTAGCCCAGCGTGGCGTTCGTCTTGAAGACGAAGCCCAGCGGCAGGGGGAAGTACAGGCGCGAGTACGCGGTGTAGCGGTTGAAGAGGAACGTGCCGCCCAGGAACGAGGGCGCCGTCTCCACCGAGCCGTAGTGGATGAAGCCGCGCGACGGGAAGAGGCGGTTGTCGCGCCGGTCCCAGGACACGGACAGGCGCAGCGCGCTGGTGACGCCGGACTGGAACTGGTTGGCGAGCAGCACCGCGCCGATGCCCTGCCCCGCCTGCACGTCCACGTACTCGCGCGAGTAGCCGACGGTGGCGAGCACGTCGTCCACCAGCTGGCGGCCCAGGGAGACGGTGCCGCCCGTGGAGTTGCGGATGAAGCCCTCGTAGTCCGCCTGCACGCGGAAGAACTCCGCGGACAGCAGGTAGTTCGTGTCCAGGAAGTACGGGTCGTAGAACGACAGCTGCACCAGGGAGCGCAGGCCCGAGATCTGGGCGGACGCGGACACGCTCTGGCCCCAGCCGAGGAAGTTGTTCTGCGACACCTGGGCCGTGAAGATGAAGTTCTCCACGTTGGAGAAGCCGAGGCCCACCTGGAACGTACCGGTGGCCTTCTCCTTCACCTCCACCTGCAGCACGATGGCGTTGTCCGAGCTGCCCGGGTGCTGGGTGATTTCGACGGTCTCGAAGAAGCCCAGCGCGGTGACGCGCTCGCGGCTGCGCTTCACTCCGGTGCCGTTGTAGAGCTCGCCTTCGTAGACGCGCAGCTCGCGGCGGATGACCTTGTCGCGCGTCTTCGTGTTGCCGACGACGTCGATGCGCTCGATGTTGACGAGCGGACCCTTCTGGATGTCGAAGGTGAGGTCCACCGTCCGGTCTTCCGCGTTCACGGAAGTCACGGGGTTGATGTTGGCGTAGGCGTACCCCTTGTCGAAGTACACGTCGGAGATGTTGGAGATGTCCGTGGAGAGCTGGCCGCGGTTGAAGCGCTCCTTGGGGCGCGACTTCATCAGCTTCAGCAGCGCTTCCGGCGGGCGCTCCAGGTCCCCCGCGAAGTCGATCTTCCCGATGTCGTACGGCTCACCCTCGGTGATGTGCAGGGTGATGTAGATGTCGCGCTTGTCCGCGGACAGCTGCACGGTGGGCTTGTCCACGCGCACGTTGATGAAGCCGCGGTCGTAGTAGGCGATCTGGATGACGGCGAGGTCGCGCTGGAAGGCCTCCTCGCGGTAGGTGCCCTCGCCGGTGAAGAAGGACAGGAAGCCGCCCTCCTTGGTGATCATCACCGCCTTGAGCTCGTCCGCAGACACCTGCTCCGCGCCCTGGAGGGTGATCTGCCGCACCATCACCTTCGAGTGCTCGTTGATGACGTAGACGACGTTGACCGCGGCGCCGTTCTCCACCGGCTCCAGCCGGTACGTCACCTCCGCCAGGAAGTAGCCCTTCTCGACGTACTTCTCCTGGATCTTCTTCTGCGTGGCGCGCACGGCCTCGATGTCGAGGATGGTGCCGGCCTTGAGGTCCAGCTGCTCCTTCAGGTCGTCCGCGCTGAGCTCCTCGTTGCCCTGAAGCTGCACGGCGCGGATGGTGGGGCGCTCCGCCACGCGCACCACGTAGGCGATGCCGTTGGCCAGGTGCTGCGCGAGCAGCTGCACGTCCGAGAAGTAGCCCAGGGCCCAGATGGCGCGGAGGTCCTCCGCGGAGCGCGTGAGCGGGTCACCGACCTGCGTGCGCAGGACGCGGCGGATGGCCTCCGACTCCACCCGGCGGTTGCCCTCGATGCGGATCTCCACCACGCGGTCCGAGGCAGAGACGTCCCCCCCCTCCTCCGGAGCTTCGGCCAGCGGCACGTCCGCGCCGGCGGAGGTGCCCGCGTCCGGAGGCGACACGGGCGTGGCGGCGGGGGTGGACGGGGGGACGACGGCGGGCGAGCCCGCGTCCACGTCCACCTGGGCGTAGGCAGGAACCGGCCCGAGCGCCCACAGGGCGACCGCCAGCAGCGGGAGCAATGACTTGCGCAGAACGGTGAGCCTCAAGTGCAGTCCGGCCAGGAAAAGGCGGGGCAATGTACGGGATGGGGGGAGGGCCCCTCAATCCAAAAGCGAGTGGCCATCAGGCCTCCGACACCTGCCCGCCGGCGAGTCTCAGACGGCGGGGCATGGAGCGAGCAAGCGTCTCGTTGTGCGTGACGACGACGGCGGTGATGCCCAGGTCCCGGTTGACGTCCCGGAGCAGTTGGTGGATGCCCTCGCCTGTCGTGGGATCCAGGTTGCCCGTGGGTTCGTCCGCGAGCAGCACCGCGGGCTTGAGCACCAGCGCGCGCGCCAGGGCCACGCGCTGGGCCTCCCCGCCGGACAGCTCTCCCGGGCGGTGGTCCACGCGGCTGCCCAGGCCCACGCGCTCCAAGAGCTCACGGGCGTAGGCGTAGGCGGGGCCGCGGTCCCTGCGCTGGATGAGCGCGGGCATGGCCACGTTCTCCAGCGCGGTGAACTCCGGCAGGAGGTAGTGGCTCTGGAAGACGAACCCGATGGTGCGGTTGCGGAACTCGGCGATCTCCGCGTCGTTCATGGAGAAGACGGACCTGCCGTCGAAGAGGACTTCACCGGCGGCGGGGGCGTCCAGCGTGCCCAGCACGTGCAGGAAGGTGCTCTTGCCCGCGCCGGACGCGCCAATCATGGAGACGAGCTCGCCGGCGTTGATGTCCAGGGACACGCCGCGCAGCACGTCAATGCGCTTGCCGTGCAGGAAGTAGCTCTTGAAGACGTTGCGGATGGACAACAGCGCCATGGCTACTCCGCCTTCAGACCTTCCACCGGCTCCACGCTGCTCGCCTTGAGGGCCGGGTAGATGGACGCCAGGTAGGTGACGAGCACCGCGATGACCACCGCCAGCGCCGTCTGCACCGGTTCGATGCGCACCGGCAGCGCGGGGATGTAATAGACCTCCGGGTCCAGCTTGATGCCGACCTTCTCGATGAAGAGGCACCACGCCAGGCCGGAGAACAGGCCCAGGAAGCCGCCGGCCACGCCAATCTGGAGTCCCTCCGCGAGGAAGATCTTCACGATGCCGCCGTCCGGGACGCCCAGCGCCTTGAGGACGGAGATCTCCTTGCGCTTCTCCAGCACCAGCATGATGACCGTGGCGACGATGAGGCCCGCGGCGACGATGATGATGATGGACAGGATGATGCCCATCACCAGCTTCTCCAGGCGCAGCGCGGAGAAGAGGTTCTTGTTCATCTCCCCCCAGTCGCGCGCGCGGTAGGGGTAGCCGCCCAGCACGCGCACCACCTGGTTGGCGATGCGGCGCGCGTCGTCGATGTCCGCCACCTTCAGCTCGATGCCGGTGGCGCCCTTCACCGCGAAGAAGTCCTGCGCCTCCTTGAGCAGGATGTAGACGAACTTGGAGTCGTACTCGTACATCCCCGAGTAGAAGACGCCCGCCACCCGGAACGCGCGGCTCTTGGGGATGGGCCCGGACGGCCCCAGCTCCGTCCCCAGGGGCGAGACGACGTTCACCCGGTCCCCCACCACCACGCGCAGCGACGCCGCCAGCTCCCGGCCGATGATGATGCCCGGCAGCACCGTGGGCTTCGCGGGCTTGGAGGGCTTGCCGATGATGGGGTCCTCCTCCTCCGCGCCCTTCCGCTCCTCCGCGTCCTCCACCGCGCTGCTGGGGAGGATCCTGTCAGGGTGCTCCAGGTGCTCCAGGTCGCCGCCGGGCAGGATGTTCTGCGGCAGGTCCGTCACCGTGCCGACCGACTTCGGGTCGATGCCCTTGATGATGACGCCGTCGACGTTGCCCTCGGAGGCGATCATCACCTGGTTGATGATGAAGGGCGTCTGGCCCACCACGCCGGGCACGCGCTTCACCTGCTGCATCACCTTGTCGTAGTCCGGCAGGTCGCCCGCGTAGCGCGACACCACCGCGTGCGCGTTGGTGCCCAGGATCTTCTGCTGGAGGTCGGCCTCGAAGCCGCTCATCACGCTGAGCACGATGATGAGCGCCATCACGCCCACGCCCACGCCGCCCACCGACAGCGCGGTCATCATCATGGTGGGCGACTGCTCATGCAGCTTCATCCGGTGCTGCGCGGACGCGGCGGCGAGCGGATCCGCCAGCCCCAGGGCCCTGACGCGCGTGCGCTCCACGGCGGCCTCCGCCCCGCGGATGATGAAGTAGACGATGAGCGGCGGGATGATGCCGAACATCAGCACCGCGAGCGCGCCCAACAGCAGCGACGGGCGGAACACCGCCACGTGCCGGCGCGCGACGAACAGCTCGAAGCCCAGGCGCAGGTCCACCCGGCCGCTGCCCGCCGCGATGAACCCCGTGTTGATGCCCAGGACGAGCGCCAGCACCAGCGCGGCGAAGACGAGCCAGTACGCCAGCTCCGGCCGGCCGATGAGCCCCGCGACGTACGTCACCTCGCGCAGCCGGTAGCCCAGCGCCAGTTGCAGGGACGGCACGCGCTCCATCAGCGACAGGAGGATGGGCACCGGCAGGCCCAGGTAGAACACGCCGATGGTGGCCTCCGGGAAGGACAGCCGCTGCGCCCGGGACGCGCCCACGAAGCCGGACACGAACGCCACGCCCATGCTCACGATGAACGCGATGGCGAAGGCGATGGTGGGCGGCAGCGTCAGCCCCCCGCTCGCCTCGCGCGCCGCGCCGCCCAGGTCCGACGGCACGCCGCTGGAGAGGACGGTCTGGAGCAGCAGCAGCACCAGCTCCGCCAGGAGGATGCCGCCGCCGTAGGCGCCCAGGGTGCTCCAGTAGAAGTCCCGGTAGCGCGCCAGGCGCGGGTACAGGGGGGCGCCCGCGGCCGGGCTGGGCCCCTCCGCGGAGGCCGGCGCGCGGCGGATGCCGGCGGCGATGAGCCCCCAGCCGGCCAGCCAGACGAGCGTCCCGGCGACCAGCGCCTTGGGGCCGGCCACGGCCACCGCCTTCTGGGCGCCCAGGGCGAGCGCCCCGGCATCGAAGGACTGGACGAGCCCGCCCCACCCCACGAAGGAGAGGCCCAGGGCGCCGGCCACCTCGGCCCACGCCTCGGACTCGGAGATGGCCACCCCCAGGAGGATGGCTCCCACGAGGGCCACGAGGGCACCGGCCCACAGGAGGGGCCAGCGATAGTCGGTCTGCCGTTCGGCGGGGTGCACGAGGCCTCGTGGCTACTTCGCCAGCGGCTTGAGAAGGGGGAAGAGAATCACGTCACGGATGCTGGCGGCGTCCGTGAACAACATGGCGACGCGATCAATCCCGATGCCCTCACCGGCCGTGGGCGGCATGCCGTGTTCCAGGGCGCGGATGTAGTCCTCGTCGTAGTCCATGGTCTCCTGCTGGCCCCGCTGCTTCGCGTCCAGCTGGGCCTGGAAGCGGCCCTTCTGGTCCAGGGGGTCGTTCAGCTCGGAGAAGGCGTTGGCGATCTCCCGGCCCGCGACGAAGAGCTCGAACCGATCCGTGATTTCCGGGTTCTGGTCATTGCGGCGGGCGAGCGGGGAGACGGCGGTGGGATACTGGGTGATGAAGGTGGGATGGATGAGCGTGTGCTCGACGTGGGCCTCGAAGAGGGCGCCCACCAGCTCGCCGTGGTTCATGGCGTCCACGGCGCGGCGCTCCACCTCCGAGTGGACCGTCTTGAGCAGCTCCTGCCGCAGGCGGTCCACGTCCACCATGTCCTTGTCGGACAGGCCGGGGACGGCCTCGCGGATGGCCTCGGTCATGGGGATGCGCTTCCAGCCCTTGCCGAAGTCGATGACGTGCTCGCCGTACTTCACCTTGGAGTCGCCGGTGACGTGGCGGGCGGCCTCGGAGAGCATCTCCTCGGTGAGGTTCATCAGGTCCTCGTACGTGGCGTACGCCTGATAGAACTCCAGCATCGTGAATTCCGGGTTGTGCCGGGTGCTCACGCCCTCGTTGCGGAAGTTGCGGTTGATCTCGTAGACGCGCTCCATGCCGCCCACCACGAGCCGCTTCAGGTAGAGCTCGGGCGCGATGCGCATGTAGAGGTCGACGTCGTACGTGTTGTGGTGCGTGATGAAGGGCCGCGCCGCCGCGCCCGACACCAGCGGGTGCATCATCGGGGTCTCCACCTCGACGAAGTCGCGGCCGTCGAGGAAGCTCCGGATGAAGCTCACCAGCTTGCTGCGCTTCAGGAAGACCTGCTTCACGTCCGGGTTGGAGACGAGGTCCAGGTAGCGCTGGCGGTAGCGGATCTCCACGTCCGTGAGGCCGTGCCACTTCTCCGGCATGGGGCGCAGGGACTTGGTGAGGGGCACGAACTTCGTGGCGGACAGGGACAGCTCGCCCGTCTTGCTGCGGAAGACGGGGCCCTCCACCGCGACGAAGTCGCCCAGGTCCACCTGCTTGAAGACCTCATAGAGGTCCCCGAGCGCGTCCTTCTTCACGTGCGCCTGGATTTCCCCGGTGCGGTCGCGCAGCTTGATGAAGGCGGCCTTGCCAAACGAGCGCATGGCCACGATGCGGCCGGCGACGTCGTAGACGGGGGCGTCCTTCTCCAGGTCCTCCATGGAGTGGTTCGCGTGCGTCGCCAGGATGTCCGCGGCCCGGTGCCTGGGGGTGTAGCCGTTGCCGTAGGGGTTGAAGCCGGCCGCCCGCCACTTCTCGGCCTTGTCCAACCGCTGCTGGTAGATCTCCTGCTCCTTGGAGCCGAGATCCGCCGCTTCACCGCTCTTCTCACCTGGGGGGGTCTTGTTATCGCTGTCGGCCATGACGCGCTCTTGTGAAAGGCGCGGCACGCTAGCCAAGCGGCCCCCGGTACGCAACGCATCAGGGAGGGGGCATCAGGAAGACATCAAAAGAAATGCCCCCACCGCCGCGGCCAGGAGCAGCGGGATGAGGATCTCCACGGGGAAGCGGTGCTGGGCATGCGCCAGGTGCAGGCCGCGCAGGCCGAAGCGGCGCTGGCGGCGGACGCGGGCGGCCACGAGCGATGCGAGCGCGGGCGGGGCCCGCTCCCGCTCCACCGCGCGCACGCGCTCCACCCCGCGCGCATACCGGTCCCACCCCTGCCGGCACTCCTCGCAGCCGTCCAGGTGGCTGCGCACCGCCTGCTCCTGGGGGGGCGGCAGCTCCTGGTCGGCGAGCGCCAGGAACAGCGCCTTCGCCTCTCGGTGATCCAATCGCGGTTGCACGTCCGTTGACCTCCACCCGCCGCCGCTCATGGTTCGAAGCGCCCCAGCAGGTCCGCCAGCTTCTCGCGTGCCCGGTGGAGCCGGCTCTTCACGGTCCCCTCGGGCAGCTCGGTGATGTCGACGATCTCGTCGTAGCTCAGGCCCTCGATGTCTCGCAGCGCCACCAGCATGCGCGCATCGGGGTCCAGTTGGGAAATGGCCCGCTGCACCCGGGCCCGCTCACGCGCCGCGTCCAGGGCGGCGTCCGGCTGGGGCGGCGCGCCGCCGCCCTCCGCGATGGCGGCGGCGCTCACCTCGTCGAAGACGTCCGAGCGGCCCCGCCCCCGGCGCTGGAGGTACTTCAGCCGGTTGAGGCAGTGGTTCTTGGAGATGCGGAACAGCCACGTGGACAGGCGCGAGTCCTCGCGGAAGCGGCGGACGTGCTGGTGCACGCTGACGAAGACCTCCTGCACCAGGTCGTGGGCCTCCTCGCGGTCGCCCAGCATGCGGAAGCAGAAGTCGTAGAGCCGGTCCTGGTGCTGGTGGACCAGGGCCTCGAAGGCCTCCGGCTCCCCGCGACGCAGCCGGACGAGCAGCGCCTGCTCCTCGCGGCGCGGGTCTTCAGGGCGCGCGTCGGGACTGGCCCCGGTGGCCAGTGTCCGCTGTCCGACGTCGAGCACTCCGCCCGGTGACACCCGTGCCTCCCGTCTCAGGCCCACCCCATCCTACCGCACCACCCTGCCCCGCCCCCTGACACCGGCCCCGGGAAAAGGTTCCCGGACATGAAGAACCCTCCCGGTCCTCGACGGCCCGGGAGGGTTGGGAGGCGTCCGGCAGGGACCAAGGCGTCAGTCCATGGAGGCGTTGCGGTTGGGGTTCTTCACGCCCAGCAGCTGCGCGGTGACGAACTCGTCCAGGTCGCCGTCCAGCACCTTGTCCACGTTGCCCGTCTCCACGCCGGTGCGCAGGTCCTTGACCATGCGGTACGGCGCCAGCACGTAGCTGCGGATCTGCGAGCCGAAGGAGATGTCCTTCTTCGCCGCCTCCGCCGCGTCGCGCTCGGCCTCGCGCTTCTTCATCTCCAGCTCGTAGAGGCGGCCGCGCAGGATCTTGAAGGCCATGTCCTTGTTGGCCGACTGCGAGCGCTCCGTCTGGCAGGTGATGATGATGCCCGTGGGCAGGTGGCGCAGCTGCGCCGTGGACGACGTCTTGTTGACCTTCTGTCCGCCCGCGCCGCCGCCGCGGATGAACTTCAGCTCGATGTCCTTCTCCGGCAGGTCGATCTGGATGCTGTCGTCGACCTCCGGGTACACGTCCACGGAGGCGAAGGCCGTCTGCCGGCGCGCGTTGGCGTCGAAGGGGCTGATGCGCACCAGCCGGTGCACCCCCACCTCCGCCTTGAGGTAGCCGTAGGCGTTCTCCCCCTCGATGCGCAGGGAGACGTTCTTGAAGCCCGCCTCCTCGCCCGGCACCTCGTCGCTGAGCTCGACCTTCCAGCCCTTCGTCTCGCCGTAGCGCGTGTACATGCGCAGCAGCATGGCGGCCCAGTCCATGGAGTCCGTGCCGCCCGCGCCCGCGTTGATGTCCATGAAGCAGTTGCTGCGGTCCTGCGGCCCGGAGAGCATCCGCGCCAGCTCCAGCTTCGCGACCTCCGCCTCCAGCGACGCGAGCGAGCCCTCCGCCTCCTGGGCGCTCGCCGGGTCGTTCATCTCCGCCGCCAGCTCCAGCAGCGTCTGCGCGTCATCCAGCCCGCGCAGCGTCTTGTCGAAGGCGCCCACGCTGGCCTCCAGCGTGGACTTCTCCCTCAGGAGGCCCTGGGCCTTGGTGTTGTCGTTCCAGAAGTCGGGCTGCGTGGAGTCGCGCTCGATCAGCGCGATGCGGGACCGCTTGCGGTCGAGGTCAAAGATGCCCCCGGAGCGCGTTGAGGCGCTCCTTCAGGGCCTGGATCTTCTCCATCGAATCGTTGGCCATGGTGTTCGTCGTCTCCTTCGTTTCAAAACAGGTGGGAACGTCAGGGTGTTTCAGGAGGCCTTGAGCGAGGCCGCCGGCGCATCCTGACGCGGCGGCGTGCGCGCCGTTCCTGGCACGAGCGCCCGGAGCCGGTCCAGCCAGAAGGCGCCGGCCATGCCCAGGGAGATGGGCAGGATGAGCGCGATGGCGCGCCAGTTGTCCTGGTCGAACCAGGGCAGCGCCTTCAGCAGGAGCCCCAGCGCGCCGGTGGCCGCCAGCAGCCCCCACACCCACTTGAGCCGCGCCCGCGCCTTCGCGCTGTTCCAGGTGAGGCGCAGGCCATACGGCACGGCCAGCAGCGTCAGCGGGTTGGCGAGGAAGAGGTTCTCGTTGTGGTGCGTGACGACGTGGTTGGTGCCCGCCCACATCACCACGAGCGCGAGCCCCGGGATGCCCAGCACCAGGCCCAGCACCATGTTCTCCAGCCCCAGGAGGATGCGCGCCGCGCGGCTGCCCTTGCGCTCCCACGCGGCCAGGCCCAGCGCGGCGCCGCCCAGGAGCACGCCCAGCGCGAGGATGGCCGGACCGAAGTTCGGGGGCCGCGCGGGAGGCCGCGGGCGCGTGGGCGACGCGTAGTAGTCCCACTGCTTCTCCACCAGCGACACCGGCTGCCCGTCCGGCCCCGGCACCTTCAGCTCCGCCACCTGCTGCTCCAGCTCGTCCGGGAGGAAGGCCTCCTCCCTGCGGGTGATGGGCTTGTCGATGGAGTCATTCATCATGAAGTCGAGCAGGAAGCTCATGGGCGGGCTCACGGCGGTGTAGCGCCGCGTGTGCTCGCGCAGCGTCATGCGGGCCGGGGCCCTCTCCGCCTCCGCCAGCCGGCCGTCCACGGCCACGTCGATCATGTCGCGCAGCCGGGTGACGCAGTTGTCGCTGTAGTGCTCGTAGAGGTAGTCGCGGTTCTCCGGCAGCACGTTGTCCGCCAGCTTCTTCGCCACCACCACGCGCTGCTCGGGCGTGAGGTTGAGCTCCTGGACGCGCACGTCGCGGTCCAGCGACTTGTAGAGGCGGAAGGTGCCGCTGACGCTCGACTCGCCGACCCAGAACTCCAGGCGCCCCTTGGCGAAGTGGATCACCGTCTGGTCGTCGAACGAGTACATCCCGTAGTTGTAGAGCCGCTGGAGGTTCCGGGCGCGGTCCTCCACCACCAGCGAGCCGTGGCCCCACCAGGAGAAGACGTCGTCGCCCGGGCTGAAGGTCACCAGCCAGATGGACAGGTCCTCGCCCCGGCTCTCGCCCGTGCCCCACGGCGGCACGGGCGCGGCGCGCGCGGAGGACGCGGTCAGCAGGAGACCTAGCAGGCTTGCGACGATGAGAGACGACAGGCGGGGCATCGTTCCATCCAACACGAGGCACGGGAGGCCGCAAGCCCCCCGGCAATGGTTCAGATGAGCTTCGCGCGGCGGGCGCGCGAGTCGATGGTCAGCGAGTCCGCCACCATGCCCCGCTCGCCCAGCAGCTGCTCCTCCAGGGCGGCCATGCGCTTCGCGTCGCGAGGCCTCTCATGGTCGTGCCCCAACAGGTGCAGCAGGCCGTGCGCGAGGTAGCGGCCCATCTCCGACTCCAGGGTGCGGCCGTACTCCTTCGCCTGCCGCTTCGCCGTGTCCAGGGAGATGACCACGTCGCCCAGCGGGCGGGGGCCCGGGGTGCCCCTGGGCAGGTCCCCCGCGGGGAAGGACAGCACGTCGGTGGCCTTGTCCTTCTGGCGCCAGGTGCGGTTGAGCCGGCGGATGGCCCGGTCCCCCACGAGCGACAGGGACAGCTCGCAGCCGGTGAGGCCCAGGCGCTTGAGGTAGTCCCGGCCCCAGGAGGAGAGCAGGCGCCCGTAGTCCTCCCCCAGCCCGTGCGACACCTGCACGGTCACGTGGTTGTCCGCGGCCCTCGGGTTGGGCTCCGGCTTCTCGATGTGGGCCCGCTCCACGCGGAAGGCCGGCGCGCAGATGGACCAGTAGTCACACGCGCCCTGCGAGTCGTTGCGGTACACCACGCGCCTGCCGCGCGGCACCAGGCCCACCTCGCCCGCGCAAATCCGCTCGCGCTTGCCGTCCACCACGAGGGTGAGCTCGCCCGTGAGCACGAGCACCACCTCGTCGAACTCCGGCGTCTGCGCGGGCTCGCTCCAGCCCGGGGGGGCCCGCATGCGCGCCACGGACGCGGACTCCGTCTGCGTGCTGGCCACGCCGACGAACTCCTCGATGCGCTTGCCGTCGTCGCGCGGAATCACCTTGCCCTTGCGCAGCTTCACGCCCTCCACCTTGCGGCTCATGACATGCCCGCCGTTCGCGCCTTCGAGTCCTTCGCGTCAGCCTTGGCGGGCGCGGGCGCCATCATCAGCGGCGCGCCCCCGGCCTTGCCCCCGCCCATCGCGCCCGCCGGGTAGACGGGACGCGTGTGATAGATGCCCTCCAGCGTGTGCAGGAAGGACTGGGCGATGAGGTTCAGGTCCTTGAGCGTCAGGTCGCACTCGTCGAGCTGGCCCTCGGAGAAGATGATGTTGATGATCTTCTGCACCTGCGCCTGGAGCTTCGCGCTGGTGGGGTCCGGCATGGAGCGCGTGGAGGCCTCCACCGCGTCGGCGATCATCACCAGCGCCGCCTCGCGGAACTGCGGCTTGGGGCCCGGGTAGCGGTAGATGCTCTCGTCGATGGGGGGCGCGCCTTCCTTGCCCTCCTGCTCCTTCAGGGCCTTGTGGAAGAAGAAGCCCACCGTGCGCGTGCCGTGGTGCTGCGGGATGGCGTCCGCCACCAGCTTGGGCAGGCGGTACTGGCGGGCCATCTCCAGCCCTTCCGTCACGTGGCGCTTGATGATGACCGCGCTCATCGCGGGCGCGAGGCCGTCATGCCGGTTCTCCCCCTTCTGGTTCTCCCCGAAGTAGAGCGGGTTCCGGCCCTTCCCGATGTCGTGGTAGTACGCGCACGAGCGCGCGAGCAGCGGGTTGGCGCCAATCGTCTCCGCCGCGTTCTCCACCAGCGTGCCGATGATGATGGAGTGGTGGTACGTGCCGGGCGCCTGGACGATGAGCTCCTTGAGCGCCGGGTGGTTCAGGTTCGCCAGCTCCAGCAGCTTGATGTCCGACGCGTAGCCGAACGTGGCCTCGATGAGCGGCGTGAGCGCCATCACCATCACCGGGACGGCCAGCGCGGTGCCGAAGAACGCGCACACCGCGGTGATGATCGTGTCCGAGGACAGGCCCTTGCCCTCCACGAGGAACAGGAACAGCACCGCGATGAGGTTGGCGACGCCGGTGACGAGGCCCGCGCGGAAGATGCCCACGCGGTCCTTCGCCTTGACGATGCGGTCCGCCGCCACCAGCGAGCCCAGCAGCGTGTAGACGCCGAACGCCAGCGAGTTGCCCAGCATCACGCCCGCCAGGCACGCGAACACCATGGCGAAGAACAGCGCCAGCTCCTGCGCCAGGATGAAGCGCACCAGCATGGCGCCCGCCGCCACCGGGAAGGCGTAGTAGAACGCCTCGATCGGCAGCGCCGTGTAGCGGTCCTGCACCGCGTCCGCGATGGACACCCAGACCTGGAGCAGGCCCAGCAGGCCCACGAGCAAGAGGCCCAGGAGCACGCCGTCCTTGCGCGTGGGGCGGAAGCGGCGGAAGGCGGCGTGGCAGAAGCCGTAGAAGGCCACCACCAGCAGGGCCACCAGGCCCGTGCCGCCCACCTGGAGCTGGAGCAGGTCCAGGCGGTCCGTCTGCGCGCGCATCCCGCGCAGCATGACGAGGTGCGTTTCGTTGACGAGCTCGCCGTCGCCGATGACGCGCTGGCCCTTCTTGATGGCGATGACGGCGTCCTTCACCGCGTCGGCCGCGAGCCGGCGGCGCAGGTCCGTCTCCGCGATGTTGATGGTCAGGCTGGGGCGCACCAGCCGCTTGGCGATGCGCAGCACCGCGCGGCGCTGCGCCGCGGGGGCATCCGGCAGCACGTTGCCGGGCACGGAGGCGAAGCGGTCCATCTCCTGGTGCGCCTCCCGCAGGTCCACCACCTGGGCGGCGCCCGCGGGCAGCGTCTCTTCGTTCTTGTGCTGGACGTCGCGCACGGTGAGGCCCTGGGGGGCCTCCCGCACCAGCTCCTCGCGCGAGCCGGCCACGTACACCGGGCCGCCGTCCGCGCGGTAGGCGCGGTCGAGCAGCACCAGCGTGGCGGCCTCCGCGTCGTCGGAGAAGCCGTTGGTCGCGAGCGCCTGGAAGTCCTCGGTCTCCAGCCCCGCGTCGCGCTGGCCGAAGAGCTGCTCCTGGAAGTGGGCCTGCATCTCCTCGCGGTCGCGGCGCTGGCGCTCCAGGGCCTCCGGCGTGAGCGGCGCCGGGCGGCGGCGCCGGGCCTGGGCCTCCTCGGGCGGGGCCTCCTCGGCGCGGGCCTCCTTGTCCTCATCCAGGTGCTCGCGCGCGCTGGCGAAGGCGGCGCGCACGGACGCGCGCAGGTTGCCCACCACGGCCGGGTTGAGGTCGTACACCGGGCGCACGGCGCTCCGGGCCTCGCGGCGGCGCTGCTCCGTCATCGCCTGGTGGACGATGTCGTAGTCGCGCGCGGCCTTGAAGCCGGCCGGCGAGTTGGCCCGGAAGGGCTTGCCCAGGTTTTCCGCGGTGAGCGCCGGGATCTGCTGGCTGTAGAGGCCCGGCGAGATGACGAAGCCCGCGCCCACCGAGACGACGAGCAGCAGCAGGGCCTGCACGACGCGCCGGCCCCACTCCCCACGCCGCCCGAGCCCCAGGCGGACCGCGAGCGCGTCCAGCGGACTGGGCCCGGGGGTTGGTGATTCAGGATCGGCCATGGGGGAACTCCTCACCCTGCGAAGACGTCAGGCTCCCTACAAGGAAGCAGCGACGGGGAAAATTCGTGAGGGTGGGACAGCCGCCGCCCGGACGCCAGTTCGCTCTGCGAAAAATGCGGGTAAGCCAACAGGCAGCGATGTAAGCCCCTCGGCGACGCCCCCCCCCGTCCCTGCGCGAGGCTGGGAGCGGGGGTGGGCGGGCAGCGTCAGGGCCTCAGGACTCGGTGGCGCCGGCCGCGGGGGAGGCCGCGCCTTCGGGGGCCGCGGCGGCCTCACGGGCGGCCTGGGCCTCCTTCTGGGCGACCTCGGAGCGCTCGTAGGCGCGGATGACCTCCTGCACCAGCGGGTGGCGCACGACGTCCACGTCGGAGAACTCCGAGAAGTGGATGCCGTCGATGTTCCGCAGGACGGAGCGCGCGTGGTTCAGGCCGGACAGCTTGCCCGTGGGCAGGTCCACCTGGGTGACGTCGCCCGTGATGACCGCCTTGCTGTTGTAGCCCAGGCGGGTGAGGAACATCTTCATCTGCTCCACGGTGGTGTTCTGCGCCTCGTCGAGGATGACGAAGGCGTCGTTGAGGGTGCGGCCGCGCATGAACGCGAGCGGCGCCACCTCCACCACGCCCTGCTCCACCAGGTGCTGGGCGCGCTCCACGGCCATCATGTCGTGCAGCGCGTCGTAGAGCGGGCGCAGGTACGGGTTCACCTTCTCCGCGAGGTCGCCGGGCAGGAAGCCGAGCTTCTCACCGGCCTCCACGGCGGGGCGCGCGAGGATGATGCGCTTGACCTTGCGCTCCTGGAGGAAGGCGACCGCCATGGCCATGGCGAGGTACGTCTTGCCGGTGCCGGCGGGGCCCACGCCGAAGACGATGTCGTGGGAGCGGATGGCGTCCACGTAGCGCTTCTGCGCGATGCTCTTGGGGGCGATCTGCCGGTTGCCGGAGCTCTTGAGGACGGTGCCGAGCATGACCTCCTGCAGGGACTCCGTGCCTCGGCCCAGGACCTTGATGGCCTGCTCCACGTCCTCGCGGTAGACGGGGCGTCCGGCGCGGATCATCCCCTCCAGGTTCTCCACGAGGCGCACGGCGAAGGCGACGGCGTCCGCCGGGCCCGACAGGAGCAGCTCCGTACCGCGCTGCCCCACCCGGACCCCCAGGCGCCGCTCCATCAGCTTGAGGTTTTCGTTCTGGTTTCCGCACAGGGCCTGGGTCGTCTCGTTGTCACGGACGTCCACCTTGGCGGAGGTGGGGGTGGATTCAGCGCGGGCTGCGGGCACTTCCAGCGTGGCGGGGTTTCGCAATGCGCGTCGTTCCTCGTTCAGTGGTCGCTCGCCCTCAAATTAACGCCGCCCCTCCCCCCACGCCCGCCATCCCTTCGGGCAGGGCGTGCCCGCCGGCTAGCGCACGGGTGGTAGGAGGATGAACTGCCGGGCGTCCGTGCGGCGGTAATAGTACTCCTCCCGCCACGGGTAGCGCAGCTCTTCAGGACTCAACAATCCGGCGTCCACCAGGGCATCCAGCCGCTCCGGGAGGGTCCCCTTCTCCAGCTGGAACACCTCCAGCGCGGCCGCGATGCGGACGCGCTGCGCGTGGGCAATCTGACGCTGGGCGGCGGGATCCCCCAGCCGGGAGGCGCCTGTCTCCTGCCTCCCGACCCAGCGGGACGCGATCAAGGCCAGCCCCGCGAGGACCGCCATGGTCACGGCGACGCGGCCCACGAGGCCCGCCGCCCGGGCGACGAGGCGGGTGTCCTCCGGCACGGGCGCGCGGCCCTCCGGGTCGATGGCGCGCACGTAGTCGCCCTGGACCAGGTTGTAGAGCGCCTTGCAGGTCTCGAACTCGCCCAGGCAGCAGAGGTCCACCAGGCGGCGCAGGTCGCGCCCCACGGCGATCTCCTCGTAGACGTGGCGCTCCGTCGGACCGATGGCGCCCAGGCCCGCGCCCTCGTCGTCGGGGCCGCGGGGCGGCGGGAGCGCCTTGACGCGCTCGAAGGTCATGTCGTCGCGGTGGATGCGCTTCCGGATGACGGGCCACTCGTCCACCATCCGGAAGCCCTCCATCAGCACCGTCTCCGCGCGCAGCGGGGCGATGGCGTCGGGGCCGGGCTCCACGGGCTCCTGGATGAATTCGTAGGTGCCCGCCTTCCAGGTGAAGAGGCGGTAGAGCGTCTCCGTCACCTGGAGCTGGGCCATGTGCTGGAAGCGCTCCGCGGTGAGGGCGTGGCTCTGCACCAGCACGTCGCCCAGCCGCTTGAGGGTGCGCTTCTGGACCTCCAGCGCCGCCTCCAGCTGCGTCTCCGTGATGATCTCGGCGCGCACCAGCATGGCGCCGATGAGCTCCTTGCGCTTCCGGGTGAGGCTCTCGGCCTTGATGATGTGGCCGTCCTGGAAGCCGACGCGCACCTCCTGGTCCTTGTCGCGCAGGTGGAGCGTGCCCGTCTTCTGCTGCTGCCCGATGAGCTGCAGGATGTCGCCGATGCCGAAGTCCTTGAGGGTTCCCTGGAGGGACATGGCTCAGACCTCCCCCCGCTGGTGGCGGCGCAGGCCGCGCAGGGTCAGCAGGTAGACGAAGAAGAGGACCGTGCCCGCGGGCACGAGCTTGAGGTACAGCGGCGCGTCCCCGTACGGGGTGCGGACGAGGCCCCGGTGGAGCACCAGCGCGGCCACGGCGAAGCTGAACAGGAAGGCGTAGAGGGCGCCCCGCACCGGCAGACCCGCGCCCACGTGCCCCGCGCCGGACACCAGGCCGCCCAGCGCGTAGGTCACCCGCTTCGTCCACGCCTGGTGGCGGTCCACCTCGTCCTGCTTGCGCGAGCGGAACTCCTTGGGCACCTGGCTCTTGCGCGCGAAGACGTGGACGCACTGGCCGCACATCGCGCTGCCCACGGACAGGTCCTTGTCGCAGCGGTGGCAGACCGCCTGGCCGCACCGCTCGCAGCCGCGCGACGCCTTCAAGCGCCAGGACGCCTCGCCGAAGACGGCGGCGAGGGCCGCGAGCGCGGCGGTCAGCCCCCAGCCCACCGGGCCCGCCGGCAGGGCGGGCGACAGCCACCGGCCGACCTGGGCCTCCACGCGAGCGCCCTCCTGGGTGCCGTCCGCCAGGTCCATCCAGTCGCGCTCCGGCACCGTCGGGGAGAGCAGCAGGAGGTTGAGCAGGGGGCGGTCCTCCGGCGGCGGCTCCCGGCGGAGGAGCTCCTTGTCCAGGGCCTGCGCCTGGGCGATGGCGGAGGTCGAGCGGTCCAGCTCCTTGCCCACCTGCTCATCCGGCAGGAGCCGCGCCCGGCGCCGGTACACCTGCCCCAGGTTGTAGTGCGGCGCCGCCATGGACGGATCCGCCCTGGACGCCTGCGTGTAGAGGAGCACCGCGCCGTCCTCATCCCCCAGGCCGAGGAGCGCGTTGCCGAAGCGCGTGAGCATCCGCGCGTCGCCCTCCTTCAGGGCGGAGGCGGCCTTGAAGTCCGCCCGCGCCTCCTCCAGGAGGCCCCGGCGCGCTTCGTAGTAGGCGAGCGCCCCCAGCTCCTGGAACCGGGCGGTGCGTGCCGCCGCCCGGGCGCGCACGCGGGCCGCCGCGCCCTCCGCGGACAGGCCGCCGCGCTCCAGGAGGTAGACGTCCTCCGCGGGCGTGCCGGCGAAGACGGTGAAGCGCGCCAGCGTCCCCGCGGCGAGCGGCATCACGCCCAGGCCCATGAGGAGCACCGCGGCCACCCAGCGCTCGGCGCGGCCCACGTACAGCGCGACCGAGGCGAAGAGCACGAGCAGCACCGGCACCAGGCCCGCGCCCAGCACCGCGGGCAGCGCGAGGAGCACGAGGCCCAGCAGCGCCGACTGCCAGCGCCGCACCGACCGCGGGAAGAAGTGGTGAAAGTCATGCAGCGCGTAGCGGATCCGCCGCAGGAAGAGCACCGCGACCACCGCCACCGCCGTGGCCGCCCACGCCGCGAGCGCCAGCGCGCCCAGGTCCGTGAGCGCGGGCCTGCGGTAGCGCGCGTCCCCGGCCAGCGTCGCGAGCGCGTTCTTCCACTCGCCGAGCGCGCGCGGGACGTTCAGCGGATCCTCCACCACGTAGGTCTCCGCCCGGGCGAAGCGCGCCGCGGGCAGCCCTGGCGACAGGGCCACGGCCACATCCAGGAGCGCGAGCGCGCCCGTCAGGTCCCCGGCGCGGCGGCGGACCGCGGCCTCGCGCACGAAGCCCATGCTCAGGGGCTCCAGGTCGGAGGCGAGCACCTCCGCGCGCAGCGTGAGCAGCTCCTTCTGGGCGGCCTCCGCCGCGGCGCGGTCATTGCGGGAGCGGGCCGCCCTCCACCTCTCCCAGACGCCCAGCAGCTCCGCGTCCGTCACCTTCGGCACCACCACCGGGGTGACGGCGGGACGGGGCGGGACGACGACGGGCGGCGCTTCGGGTTCGACGGGGGTGGCGGGCCGGACGGGCGGCGGGGCGATGACGCGGCGCCGGGTGTCGGGGCGGGGCTCGGGCTCCGGTTCGTCGGCGTCCTCGGCGTCACCGGCGGTGTCCGTCTCCGGATCATCCTCCGTGGCCTGGAAGGTGCTGGGGTCTGGCTCCGGCTCGATGACCTTCTCCTCGATGCGCAGGAGCGGCTCCTGCATCAACGCAGGGGCGCGCGCGGGGACAAGCAGCACGAGGCTGCAACACAGGCCGAGGATCGAGCGGAGCATCCGGGCGTCCGATGATAGGCGACAGGCCCGGCGATCCGAAATCATGTGGTGCCCGGCGCCCGTGCTACAGGAGCGCGCGGCGGGGGATTTGCTCGGGAGTGAATGAATGTCGGCGCCTGGAACAGAGCTGGAACGACTGGTGGAGATCATGCGGCGCCTTCGGGCCGAGGGCGGCTGCCCGTGGGACCGCGAGCAGGACCTGCGCTCGCTGCGCCCCTACCTGACCGAGGAGGCGTTCGAGGTCCTGGACGAGATGGACCGCGTGGCCGACGGCGGCCCGTGGCGCCCGCTGTGTGAAGAACTGGGGGATCTGCTCTTCCAGATTGTCTTCCACGCGCAGCTGGCCGCGGAGCTGGGCGAGTTCACGATGGCGGACGTGTGCGCGGCGATCAGCGACAAGATCACCAGCCGGCACCCGCACGTGTTCGGGGATCAGCAGGTGAAGGGCGCCGAGCAGGTGCTGGCGAACTGGGCGCAGCTGAAGGCGGAGGAGCGCAAGAAGAAGACGGGCCGCGCGGGCTCCGTGCTGGACGGAGTGCCCACCGCGGCCCCGTCCCTGCTGCGCGCCGAGCGCCTCACGGAGAAGGCCAGCCGCATCGGCTTCGACTGGCCGGACCTGGCCGGGGTGCGCGGCAAGCTGGACGAGGAGCTGCGCGAGCTGGACGAGGCCATCGCCTCCGGCGGCCGGGACGCCATCGAGCACGAGCTGGGGGACGTCCTGTTCTCGCTCGCGAACCTCGCGCGCTTCGTGAAGACGCCCGCAGAGGACGCGCTGCGCATGGCCACGCGCCGCTTCATCACGCGCTTCCAGTACATCGAGACGAAGCTGAACGAGGAGCAGGTCCCCTTCGGTGGCGCCACCCTGGAGCACATGGAGCGCCACTGGCAGGCCGCGAAGGCGGTGGAGAAGGCGCTGCCGCCGCCCAGCCACCCGCCGCGCGCGTCCATGGCCACCCTGCGCCTGGCCGTGCCGGACGTGACGGCCCAGCGGGCCTTCTGGGACGGCGTGGCCTCCTGGCTGGGCTGGACCCCCACCCAGTCGCCGGAAGGCACGGCGGCATACACGGGCGCGGGCCTGGGGCTCGTCTTCACGCCGGGCACCCCGGCCCCGGCGGCCCCGGCGCTGACCCTCACCCTGGAGGCCCCCTCCCCCGCGGCCGTCGCCCGGCTCCTGGAGCTGTTCCGGGCCCACCACCCGGGGCGCCTGGTGCCGTGCGCCACCGCCGGGGCGGGCTTCCAGTTCGTGGATCCGGCCGGGCTGCGGTGGGAATACGCCGCCCCGCCGGCTTGATTCTTCCCGCACGCGGCATCAGAGGGGCCCCGGGAGGCATTCCGGAGGCCTCCCGGGAGTTCCGGAGCAGGAAATCCTGATCGCGATCGCACGCGTGCCTTGACGCCACCGGGGGTCCGCAGTAAGGACGGCCCCTCTTTTTCCTTGCCTTGCCTTCCGCTGGAGCATTGCCTTGGCGAACACCAAGTCCGCAGAGAAGCGTTACCGTCAGTCCCAGAAGCGCCGCGCCCGGAACGTGAACGTCCGGACCACCGTGAAGGACGCCGTCAAGTCCGCCCGCGAGGCCATTGCCTCCAAGGACGGTGCGAAGATGACAGACGCGCTGAAGGCGGCTTCCAAGACCCTCAACAAGGCGGCCAGCAAGGGCGTCCTGCACAAGCGCACCGCCGCGCGCCGCATCTCCCGGCTGGCCAAGGCCGCCGCGAAGAAGGCCTAGTCGTCCCGCTGCACCACCATGAGCGAGGACCGGATGCTCCGGTCCTCACCAGGTGCTGGCCAATCGATCGTACCCGTCGCGCATGAGCGTCTCCGCAAGGCGCGCCAGCGCGGCCTGCCGGTTGGCCTCGGCTTCCAGGACGTTGCCGCGCCCCTGGAGGTAGTCCTCGGTCCCCGAAACCACCGTCTCCCCGAGCAGCTGCCCGTTCTTCACGAGGCGCAGCCGCACGGTGGTGGAGACGCGGTAGTTGTTGCCGATGATGGTCGGGGACGCCCAGACGTTGAGCACCGCCCCCTCAATCGTGGACGTGCAGCCCGGAGCGTCGGCCAGCCGGCCCGCTTCGATGAGCTGCTGCCGCAGGTAGCGGGTGAAGAGGTTCTCCAGCGCGGGCTCGGCCGTCTCGTTGGCGAAGATGGGCGCGCACACCTGGCCCGCCCCCTCCGGCAGCGCCGAGCCCCACGGGGTGAAGCGGTAGCCGCACCCGGCGCCCAGCACCGCCGCTGCCCACACCCCCCGGCGGAACGCCTTCACCGCACCTGTCCGCACCGCGCTCCTGGAGGGCCGCATGGGCGCGCACCCTACCCGGCCGCGATCCTCCGTCAAGCGCCGGAGCCGGACAGCGGCACGCCGCGCACGCGTCCCGCGTCCGCCAGCGTGGCGCGGGCCGCGGTGAGCCTTGCCTCTCGGGCGGAGCCCTTCAGCGCCATCCCCAGGGGCCACTGCATCCGTGTGCCGTCCTCCAGCTCCACCGTGAGGCCATGGTGGCGGTAGAGCGCCACGAGCCCCAGGCCGATGACGCCCGCCGCCAGGGCCATGAGCCGCACCGCCTGCGTCGGCGCCCAGAGGAGCCCCAGCGCGGTGAAGGCGAGCAGCCCCAGCGCTTCAAAGTAGAGCCGCGTGCGCCACTCCAGCCGCCGCACCCTCGTCCACGGCACGTCGAGCGCCGGGCCCCCGCCCGGGCGCCCCTGGAACGACAGCTGCGCGTCGTTCACCGCCAGGGCGCGCCGGTTGCCCAGGTCCAGCGACAGCGGGGGGACGCCCGGTGACGACACGGGCGACTCCGGAGCCCGGGACGGAAGGGGCGCCTCCGGCAGCACCGCGTTGCAGAAGGCACAGCGGCGGCGGGCCGCCGACTGGGGGCGCCCGCAGGCGGAGCACATGACGAGCACTTCCGCGGGCACCACCCCTCCCCTCTCCGGCCGTCAGCCGACGACGAAGTTCACCAGCCGCTTGGGCACGAAGACGAACTTGCGCAGCGTCTTGCCCTCGAGCGCGGCCTTCACCTTGTCGTCCGCCTCCGCCGCCGCGCGCACCGCCGCCTCGTCCGCGTCCGCCGCCACGCGCACCTCCGCGCGCAGCTTGCCGTTCACCTGCACGGCGTACGGAATCACGTCGTCCACCACGAGCGACGGGTCGAACTCCGGCCAGGCGTCCGTGACGGTGGACGCCTTCGCGCCGTAGGCCTCCGCCAGCTCGTCCGCGATGTGCGGCGCGATGGGGGTGAGGATGCGCGCGAGCAGGCGCACCGCCTCGCCCATGGCCGCCTTCTCCGCGGGCGTCTCCGGCGTGCCCACCGCGTAGAGCGCGTTCACGCACTCCATGACGCCGGCGACGGCGGTGTTGAAGGACAGGCGCTCGATGGCCTCCGTCACGCGCTTGACGCACTTGTGCGCCGCCCGGCGCGTCTCCAGCGCCTTGCCCTCGTAGGGGCCCGAGTACGTGGCCTCCGCCGAGGAGGCGTGGTGCGTGGCGGCCAGCGTCCACACGCGCTTGAGGAAGCGGAACACGCCCTCCACCTGCTCGTGGGACCAGTCGAAGTCGCGCTCCGGCGGGCCCGCGAAGAGCACGTAGGTGCGTGCGGTGTCCGCGCCGTACTTCTGCACGATGGTGTTGGGCGCCACGCCGTTGCCGTAGCGCTTGCCCATCTTCCGGCCGTCCGCGCCGTTGACGATGCCCTGCGTGATCAGCCGCGTGACGGGCTCATCCACCGGCGACAGGCCGAGGAGCTTCATCACCCGGGTCCAGAAGCGGAAGTAGAGCAGGTGCATCACGCCGTGCTCGGGGCCGCCCACGTAGATGTCCACCGGAAGCCAGCGCTTGCCCTCCTTCGGGTCGAAGGGCGCCGCGTCGTACCTTGGCGACAGGTAGCGCGCGAAGTACCAGCAGGAGTCGACGAAGGTGTCCATCGTCTCCGTCTCCCGGCGCGCGGGGCCACCGCACGTCGGGCAGGTCGCATTGACGAACTCCGGCACCTTCGCGAGCGGCGGCTCCCCCTTGCCGGTGAGCACCGCCTGCGTGTCGATGTCTGGCAGCCGCACCGGGAGCTGCTCCACCGGGACGGGGGTGCCCTTGCGCTCCGGGTCGCACTTCTCGCAGTAGACGATGGGGATGGGCGTGCCCCAGTAGCGCTGGCGGCTGAAGCCCCAGTCCTTCTGGCGGTACGTCACCGTGGCCTTGCCCTGCCCCTGCGCCTCCAGCTTCGCGGCGAGCTTCACGCGCGCTTCGGCGGACGACAACCCGCTGAAGTCCCCGGAGTCCACGAGCACGCCGTCGTCCGTGTACGCCGCGTCGAGCGTCTCTCCCGCCCCCAGCTTGTCGCCGGACACGGGCTGGATGACCACGCGCACGGGCAGCGAGTACTTGCGCGCGAAGGCGAAGTCGCGCGCGTCGTGCGCCGGCACGCTCATCACCGCGCCCGTGCCGTAGTCGCTCACCACGAAGTTGGCGATCCAGATGGGCACCGGCTGACCCGTCACCGGATTGAGCGCATGGCCACCGGTGAAGACGCCCTCCTTCTCCGCGTCCTCGCCCAGCCGCTCCGCCTTGTTCTGCGCGGCCATCTTCTTCGCGAACGCGGCCACGTCCGCGCGGCGGTCCGCCGTCGTCACCTGGGCCACGAGCTTGTGGTCCGGCGCGAGCACCACGTAGGTGCAGCCGAAGAGCGTGTCCACGCGGGTGGTGAAGACGCGCAGGGCGGCGTCATGCCCCTGCACGCGGAAGTCCACCTCCGCGCCGTCCGAGCGGCCAATCCAGTTGCGCTGGGCCGAGGTGATGCGGTCCGGCCACTCCTTGAGGGTGTCGAGCGCGTCGAGCAGGTCCTGCGAGTACTTCGTGATGCGGAACGCCCACTCGGGCATCTCCTTGTCCTGCACCTCGGAGTCGCAGCGCTCGCAGCGGCCGTCCTTCACCTGCTCGTTGGCGATGACGGTGAGGCAGCCGGTACACCAGTTCACCTTGCTGAAGCGGCGATAGACGAGCCCGCGCTCGAGCATCTGGAGGAAGAACCACTGGTTCCAGCGGTAGTACTCCGGCTGGCTGGTGTTGACCTCGCGCGTCCAGTCGTAGCTGTAGCCGAGCGTCTTGATCTCCGCCTTGAACGACTCGATGTTCTCGCGCGTGCGGATGGCCGGGTGGACGCCGTCCTTGATGGCCGCGTTCTCCGCCGGCAGGCCGAAGGCGTCCCAGCCCATGGGGTGCAGCACGTCGAAGCCGCGCATCTGGTAGTAGCGCGCGTAGACGTCCCCGATGAGGTAGTTGCGCACGTGCCCCATGTGCATCTGGCCGCTGGGGTACGGCAGCATCTCCAGGACGTACTTCTTCGGGGCATCCGGGCGCCTGCCTGCCCGGAAGAGGCCCTCCTGCTCCCAGCGGGTCTGCCACTTTCCTTCAATCGACTGCGGCTCGTAACGCTCGTTCATCGCCATGGCTTCTGGGTCTCTTAGCGGGAGGTAGGACACGCGGGCAACTAGTCTTGGCGCGTCGAAGGCCTGGACGGCCGGCGGCCCCGAGCCCCTGACCGGGAAAGCCGGGTGGGCGGGGGCCCGGGCCCGGGTGGGGCCTCGCTCGGCGCTTGCCCTCGGGCCCGGGCGCGACTAACTCGCCTTCCCGGTCTGGAGCAGAGGGAGAGCACCATGCAGGTCGTGAGTGTGAAGCAGGCCCTGTCGGGGGCCGTCGAAGCGGGCTCGAAGGTGGAGGTGCGCGGCTGGGTGCGGACGCGCCGCGACTCCAAGGCGGGCATCAGCTTCGTCAACGTGAGCGACGGGTCGGTCTTCGACCCCATCCAGGTCGTCGCGCCCAATTCGCTGCCCAACTACGAGAAGGAGGTGCTGCACCTCACCGCGGGCGCCTCCGTCATCTGCCGGGGCACGCTGGTGCGGTCCCAGGGCAAGGGGCAGGCCTTCGAGGTGCAGGCGGACGAGGTGCAGGTGCTGGGGCTGGTGGACGACCCGGACACCTACCCCATCCAGCCGAAGCAGCACTCGCTGGAGTTCCTGCGCGAGGTGGCGCACCTGCGCGTGCGCACCAACACCTTCGGGGCCATCACCCGCGTGCGCAACGCGGCGGCGCAGGCGGTGCACCGCTTCTTCCACCGCGAGGGCTTCTGCTGGGTGAACACGCCCATCATCACCGCGAGCGACGCGGAGGGCGCGGGGCAGATGTTCCGCGTGTCCACGCTGGACGCGAACAACCCGCCGCGCGGTCCGGACGGGAAGATCGACTGGGGCAAGGACTTCTTCGGCAAGGAGGCCTACCTCACCGTGTCCGGGCAGCTGAACGTGGAGGCGTACTGCCTGGCCATGTCCAAGGTCTACACGTTCGGCCCCACGTTCCGCGCGGAGAACAGCAACACCACGCGGCACCTGGCCGAGTTCTGGATGATCGAGCCGGAGATCGCCTTCGCGGACCTCAACGAGGACGCGGCGCTGGCGGAGCGCTTCCTCAAGTACGTGTTCAAGGCCGTGCTGGACGAGTGCGCGCCGGACATGAAGTTCTTCGAGGAGCGCCAGCAGAAGGGCGTGACGGAGCGGATGGAGAAGTTCATCGGCTCCAGCTTCGAGCGCATCGACTACACGGAGGCCGTCTCCATCCTCCAGAAGGCGAAGAAGAAGTTCGAGTACACGCCGGAGTGGGGCAAGGACCTCCAGACGGAGCACGAGCGCTACCTCACCGAGGAGCACGTGGGCCGGCCCGTGGTGGTGATGAACTACCCGGAGGCCATCAAGGCCTTCTACATGCGCATCAACGACGACGGGAAGACCGTGGCCGCGATGGACGTGCTCGCCCCGGGCATCGGAGAGATCATCGGCGGCAGCCAGCGCGAGGAGCGCCTGGACGTGCTGGACGCGCGCATGAAGAAGTTCGGCCTCGATCCCGCTCACTACCAGTGGTACCGCGACCTGCGCCGCTACGGCACGGTGCCGCACGCGGGCTTCGGCCTGGGGTTCGAGCGGCTCATCGTCTACATGTGCGGCCTGCAGAACATCCGCGACGCCATCCCCTACCCGCGCGTCCCGGGCTCCGCCACGTTCTAGGCCGCGCCGCGCCGCGCTTGAAGGCAACGAGGGCCGCCCATGGCACGTCCCCGGGAGGCCCTTCGTCCTTCAGGCCTTCTTCGCGATGCCGGCGCGCTCCTGGGCGAGCGCGCCGAGCGCGGACCAGTCCTCATCGCCGCGCCCCTGGGCGACGCCGGTGAGGAAGTGGTCGCGCAGGAGGCTGGCCAGCGGGAGGGGCACCTCGGCGGCGCGCCCCGCTTCGAGCGCCAGCGTCACGTCCTTGAGGCCCAGGCGCAGCGCGAAGCCCGCGGGCGTGTACTGCCCCTTCGCGATGGCGCCCGCGTAGTTCTCGAAGATGGGCGCGCGGGCGAAGACGGACTTGAAGACGTCCAGGAACGCGGCGCGCTCCACGCCGCACTTCTCCGCGAGCGCGAAGGCCTCCGACAGCGCCTCCATCATCGACGCGATGAGGAAGTTGCCGGACAGCTTCACCGTGTTCGCGGCGGACGCCCGCTCCCCCAGCTCCGTGAGGCCGCGCCCCAGGGCCGTGAGCACCGGACGCACCCGCTCCACCTGCGCCTTCGGCCCCGCTGCGACGACCCAGAGCTGCCTGCCCGCGGCGGCCTCCGGCCGGCCGAAGACGGGGGCGGCGACGTAGCCCTGCCGCGCGTCCGCGTGCGCCCGGGTCAGGCGCTCCGACAGCGCGACGGAGATGGTGCTGGAGGAGACGTGGATGGCGTCCTTCGGCAGGGCGCTGACGACGCCGTCCTTCCCCAGCACGGCGGCCTCCGCGGCGTGGTCGTCCGCGAGCATGGACACGACGACCTCCGCGTCGCGGGCGGCCTCGGCGGGCGTCTTCGCCACGCGCGCGCCGTGCTGCTTCAGCGGCTCCGCCTTGGAGGCGGTGCGATTCCAGACGACGAGCTCGTGGCCCGCGTCGGCGAGGTGCTTCGCCATCGGCGTGCCCATGTTCCCCAACCCGATGAAACCGACCTTCATGGAGAGGCTCCCTTCCCGCGCGCGTTCACGCTTCGTTCGACTGTTCTTCCGACACGTCCAGCCGCTCGAAGGCGCGGCCCAGGACGGCGACGCCCAGCGCCACCTCCGCGAAGAGTGCCCCCGCCGCCGCCAGCCCCGCGAGCGGAACCGCCCAGCGGCCCAGGACAGTGAACAGCGGATAGCCCACGAGGAGGGCCACCACGGCGGCCGGCAACAGTCCCAGGAGCGTCACCACCAGCGTGCCCACCAGCGTGAGCAGCCGCTGCCCCAGGGCCTCCACGCCGCGCGCCCGCTCGGCGTCCGCGGGGATCCACGCGGGCAGCAGCACCACCGCCGCGTTCTGCACCAAGAGCCCCGCCAGGCCCAGCGCCGGCAACACGGCCATGAGCCCCAGCACCACCGGCGTGGACCACGGCGCGAGCGTCGCGTCCTCCCGGCCCACGCCGAGCACCAGCGCCACGAGCAGCATCACCCCCTGCGCCACCCCCAGCACCAGCGCGGACGCCGCCAGCTCCGCGCCCACCACCTGCCGCCCGGTCAGGGGCAGCGCGCGCAGGAGCTCCAGCTTCGGCAGGTCCATGCGCAGGTCGGTGCGGAACGCGCTGGGGCCAATCACGGCCATGGCCACCGCGACCATCAGGGCCAGGGGGCCCAGGAACTCACGGCTGTTGGAGAACAGCCGGGTGTCCCCCATCACCAGGGCGAACACGGCGCCCAGCACCCCGAAGGCCAGCAGCATCACCAGCCCGCTGCCCATGCGCCGGCGCGCGATGAGGTTCTTCCACAGGATGGCCACCTCCGGCCGCCCCCGGGCGGTCAGCTCGAAGGGCACCCGGCCCACGCGCAGCGAGGCCGTGCGCGCGGCCCGCTGTGCCCGCCGCCGCGTCCGCTCCTCCGCCCCGGCCACCGCCGCGTCCTCGAAGGGCACCTCCACCGCCATCACCCAGGCGTAGTGCGCCACCAGCAGCGCCAGCGACGCGGGCAGGTAGCGAAGGAAGTCCGGCCAGCTTCGCGCCATCGACGGGGCCACCAGCGCCCGGCCCGGCCACAGCACCGCGCGGGGGCCGGGGGCGTTGATGACGTCGCGCAGCCACTCGCGCACGGCGAAGGGCGCGGCGAGGTTCTCCGGCAGCGGGTGCTCGCGCAGCGTGGACAGCAGCGTGCTCACCGCCGCCACCAGCACGCCCGCGACCACCGTCCACCGCACCCCGCTGCCCCAGCGCCCCCGCGACACGAGCCACGCGCGCACGAAGGACGCCGCCGTGCCGTGCAGGTAGAGCGTCCCCATGGCCAGCGCCGCGCCCAGGAAGAAGAGCCCCGGCCGGGGACTGGTGAAGCGCCCCACGAAGAACGTCGCCGCCAGCGCCGCGAGCGTCGCGCTCAGGAGGCCGCGCAGCAGCTTGTAGTGCAGGAGCGCCGCGCGCTTGACGGGCGCGGAGAAGAAGGTCTGCACCTCCGTCTGCGTGAAGGTCAGCGCGGGCCGGTCCGCGCCCAGCACCCACGCCGTCACCAGCGTGCCCAGCACGGACATCTCCAGCGAGAGCTCCGCGAACAGCCGCGCGTTGGGGGACACCGCGCGGCCCGTGCCCTGGACGAACACGCTGCGCCCCACCAGCGAGTACAGGTACGCGAGCCCCACCAGCGCGCCCAGCAGGTAGCGCGGGCGCTTCAGCCGCTGCACCTGGCGCACCGCCCGGTTGCGCCACGTCCTCACCCAGAGGAACGCCACCGCGCTCGGGAAGCTCACGCCGGTTCGTTCCCCCGCGCCCCCGCCGCCTCCGACGCCGCGCTGGTGATGCGCACGAACAGCTCCTCCAGCGACGCGCCGTCCCCGACCCCGCCCGCCATCTGCTCGCGGATCTCCGACAGGGAGCCCAGCGCCACCGCGCGCCCTCCGGCGATGACGAGCAGCCGGTGGCACAGCTCCTCCACCAGCGGCAGCAGGTGCGACGACAGCACCAGGGCCGTGCCCTCCTCCGCGCGGCGGCGCAGCGAGGCCTTCATGCGGCGGATGCCCAGCGGATCCAACCCCGTCAGCGGCTCATCCAGGAGGATGAGCCGGGGCTGGTGCAGGAAGCCGCAGGCGATGGACAGCTTCTGCTTCATGCCCCGCGACAGCTCGCCCGGCAGCGACCGCTCCCGGCCCGTGAGCTCCATCTCCTCCAGCAGCGCGCGGCCCCGCTCCTCCCAGTCCTCCACGCCGTAGAGGCGCGCGGTGAAGTTCAGGTGCTCCCAGACGGTGAGGTACTCGAAGAAGCGCGGCTCGTCCGGGAGGAACGCCAGCTGCCGCTTCGCCTCCACCGGCCCCTCCGCCACATCGACGCCCGCCACGCGCACGCGCCCCGCGGACGGCGGGAGGATGCCGGCCAGGCACCGCAGCGTGGACGTCTTGCCCGCGCCGTTGGGCCCCACGAGGCCCAGCACCTCGCCCGGCGCCACCTGGAAGGACAGCCCGCGCACCGCCCGCACCGCGCCGTACGTCTTCTCCAGCCCCTCGACGTCCAGCGCCGGTTCCATGCGTGCCCTTGGGTGGTCTGTCGAAGCTCAGCCGAGCTTCAACAGCTCCTTCACCGTGTCCAGCACCACGCGGGCCTGCACGGGCTTCACCAGGTAGGCCGTGGCCCCCAGCGCCATGGCCCGCTCCCGGTCCGCGGCCGCGCCCTCCGTCGTCACGACGACGATGGGCACCGCCCGGTGGTCCTCCGTCTGGCGGATGTGGTGGATGAGCTTCAGCCCGTCCATCAGCGGCATGTTGATGTCCGTCATCACCAGGTCGAAGCGCCCCTGTGTGGTGAGCTTCTTCAGCCCCTCCACGCCGTCCTGCGCCTCGATGCAGACCACGTCCGTCAGGCGCTGGAGCGCGTACATGATGCTGCGGCGCATGGCCTGCGAGTCATCCACCACCAGCGCGCGGATCGGCTGCTGCGACATGCCCCTCAGCCTAGCATCGGCGCGCCGTCCAGCCCCGGAATGTGCGGCGGCTGTCAGGCATCCAGCGATTCATGGCCCTGCGGGCTGCCGGCGACGGCGCACCAGCGCGGCCAGCTCCGAGCCGATGTCGTCCAGGGGGAGCACCCGGGACACCGCCCCGGTGGCGATGGCCTCCTTGGGCATGCCGTACACCACCGCCGAGTCCTCGGACTCGGCCCACGTCTCGCCGCCCTCGCGCCGGACCGCGCGCACGCCCTGCGCCCCGTCCGCGCCCATCCCCGTCAGCACCACCGCCACCGCGCGCGGGCCCAGCACCTCCGCCACGCTCTCGAAGAGCCGGTCCACCGACGGCGCGTACTTGTCCGCGGGCACCGGCGACGGCGTGCGCAGCTCCAGGCGCCCGGTGCGGTCCGACAGCACCAGGTGCCGGCCGCCCGGCGCGATGTAGACGTGGCCAGGCTCCACCACGTCGCCCTCGCACGCCTCCGTCACCGTGAAGGGGCCGATGCGGTCCAACCGCTCCGCGAAGGCCCGGGTGAACTGCGAGGGCATGTGCTGGCCCACCAGCACGCTGACGCCCGGCTCGGAGCCCAGCCCCTCCAGGAGCCGCTGCACCGCGGGAGGCCCGCCCGTGGACGCGCCCACGGCGATGATCTGCGGCAGCGCCTCCGGTAGCACGGCGCCGCGCGCCGCGGCCCCGTGATGGCCTCCGGGCTTCACGTGGCGCGCCGCGAGCACCTTGTCGAGCAGCTCTCGCCGCAGCTGCTCCAGCGCCGCCGGCGTGACCTGGGGCGGCTTGGCGATGAAGTCGAACGCGCCCAGCTCCAGCGCCTTGAACACGTCCGACCGGTGCGCGTAGCTGGAGATGACGATGACGGGCGTGGGCGCCGCGCGCATGAGCAGCCGCAGGAAGGTGTGGCCGCCCAGCCGGGGCATCTCCAGGTCCAGCGTCACCACGTCGGGCTTCAGGTCCAGGACCTTCTTGAGGCCCTCCTCGCCGTCCTGGGCCCAGTCCAGCACCCGCACCTCCGCGGAGGACTCCAGCAGCAGGGTGAGCGTGCGGCGGTTGGCGGCCGAGTCGTCGATGACGAGCACCGTGAGCGGGCGTCCCATCAGCGCCCCTCCCCGCCCGGGAGCTCGGGCCGGCGGTAGACGAGGTCGCCCTTCAGGTGCACCAGCTCGAAGTCCGCGCCCAGGCTGAGCAGGTTCTCCGCGTGGCCCAGGAGCAGGTAGCCCCCGGGGCAGAGCCGGTCGCGGATGATGCCCAGCACGCGGCGGCGCGCGGCCAGGTCGAAGTAGATCATCACGTTGCGGCAGAAGACGACGTCCGAGCGCGGCACCAGCTGGCTGCCCGCCACGTCGGACAGGTTGTGGTGGCCGAAGCTCACCCACGCCCGCACGTCATCGCGCACGCGGAAGCGGCTCACCCCCGCGGGCACGAAGTAGCGCTCCAGCAGGTCCGGAGGCGTCGCGCGCAGGGCGCTGGGGCCGTACTCGGCGCGGCGGGCCACGGCCAGCACGCGGCGCGACAGGTCCGTGCCCAGCACCTCCACGTCCCAGGCGTCGAAGCGGCCGCTCTCCTTCAGGAGCATGGCCAGCGTGTACGCCTCCTCGCCGGAGGAGCACCCCGCGGACCACAGCCGCAAGCGCCGCGTGTGCGCGTTGCGCCTCTCCAGGATGGGGAGCAGCTCCTCGCGGAAGGCCTTGAGCTGCGCGGGCTCGCGGAAGAAGTACGTCTCGTGCGTGGTGAGCGACTCCACCGCCGCCTCCAGCTCCGCGCTGCGCTGGGCGTCGTAGCGCAGGTAGCGGTGGTAGGCGCCGAAGTCCTGGAGCCCCAGCGCCTCCAGCCGGGGCCACAGCCGGCGCTCCATCACGAACTTCATGTTCTCGTGGATGAGGATTCCGCAGTGCGCGTAGACGTGGTCGCGCAGCAGCCGGAACTCCTCCAGCGTCATCTCCGGGCGGCCCTCGTCGAAGCGTGGCATGCGAGTCCTCCCCTCACCGCCCCGACAGCTGGTCCACCGCGTCCGACAGCGCCACCCGGGCCAGCGCGTCCTGCTCCACCGCCAGCGCGTGCTCGAGCGCGGGCAGGCACTCCGGCCGCCCCAGGCCCCCCAGCACGCGCGCCGCCGCCGCCCGCACGTCCCAGCGGGGATGGCCCAGCAGCGACACCGCCAGCGCCGCCCCATCCGCCGAGGCCTCCGCCGACGTCAGCGCCGCCAGCGCCGCCTTCACCACCTCCGCGTCCGGGTGGCTGAGCGCGTCCCACAGGACCCCCGCGCCCACCGTCCCCAGCTTCGTGAGGGCCCGCACCGCCAGCATCGCGAGCGCGCCGTCCCCGTGGCGCACCAGTGCCTCCAGGTCCGGCGAGCGCTCCTTCGCGCCCGCCGCGCCCACCGCCTCCACGGCGGCCACGCGCACGCCGCGGTCCTCGTCCTTCAGCGCGAGCCCCAGGAACGCCGCGGCCTCCTTGCCGCCCCGCTGCCCCAGGGAGCGCACCGCGGCGATGCGCACCTTCGGGGACTCATCCGCCAGCGCGCCGCGCGCCAGCTCCAGGCCCGCCTCGCCGTCCGCCCGGCCCGCGGCCTCCACCGCCGCCGCGCGCCAGGACGCGTCCTCGTCGCGGGCAAGCCTCCGCAGCGCGGGCAGCACCGGCGCGCCGCCCAGCCGGCCCAGCACCGCCACCGCCGCGGGCGTCGAGCGCTGCTCCACCGCCGCCTCCAGCGCGGTCAGCGCCGCCAGCGGATGGGCCACGGACAGCTGCTCCAGCGCTCGCGCCGCCATGCTCGACAAGGCGGGATCCGCGAGCAGCTCCACCAGCGGCGCCACGGCCTCCGGCGACTGCGTGCGCCCCAACGCCCGCACCACCACCGCGCGCAGGTCGTCCTCCGCCCACTCCAGGAGCGCGCACAGCTCCTGCACCGACGTCGAGTCCACCAGGAGCACCAGCGCCTCCGCCGCCACGGTGCGCGCGGGCAGCGACAGCGTGCCCATGCTCCCGAGCAGCAGGCGCCGGCCCTCCGCCCCCAGCTGCCCCAGCGTGAAGAGCACCTCGCGCAAGAGCCGGTCCTCGCGAGCCACCTCCGCCACCGCCACCGCGAGCGACGCCTCCCCCAGGGCCCCGGCGGCCACCAGCGCGCCGGCCCGCACCTGGACATCCTCGCCGTCCAGCGCCTGCGCCACGTGCTTCGTCACGCCCGCGATGCCGCCCAGCACCGAGCGCGCCACCGCGTCCAGCTCGCCGCGCTCATAGGGCTCCAGCCCCGCGGCCTGCGTCCCCAGCGCGACGAGCGCCGCCTCGCGCACCGAGCGCACCGACGAGGCCAGGGCCCGGCAGATGCGCTCCGTGGCCACGCCGGGCGGGTACAGGCCCAGGAGCCGCAGGGCGCTGCGCTGCACCCCCGGGTCCTCGACCAACGCCATCACGCGCTCCAGCGGGGGCGCGCGCTTCAGCGACGCCAGGCCCTCCAGCGCCGCCAGCCGCAGCAGCGGCGTGGACGCGTCCAGCAGGTCCTCCAGCGCCCGCGCCGCGGCGTCCCCGCCCACCCGGCCCAGCGCCTCCGCGGCCGCCACGCGCACGTTGAGGTCTTCGTCGGAGAGCGCGCGCAGGAGCACGTCCTCCACCTGCGGCTGGCCCAGCTGCCCCAGGATGTCCGCCGCCAGCTTGCGCTGATCCGGGTCCTCGTGCTCCAGCAGCCGCACCAGCGGTGGGACGGCCACCGGCCCCATCCCGGCCAGCGCCTCCGCCGCCGCGTTGCGCGCGCCCGCCTCGCCGCGCTCCCCCAGGACGGAGATGAGCCTCGCGGTGACGCCCTGCGCGTCCGGCACGCGGCGCAGGCCCTCCGCCGCCGCGTGACGCACGCGCCAGCTCTCGTCATGCAGGCCGATGGTGAAGGTCTCCAGGGCTCCGGGCGCGCGCGGATCCACCGCCTGGAGCGCCCGGTACCGAGCCTCCTCCTGCCCCGCGGGGGACCGCTCCGTGTCGCTCATCCGCCGTCCTCCTTCGGGGCCTTCGTTCCTCGGGATGGCTCCATCCTGCTCGAAGCCGCTGGAGGAGTCGCGTTCCACGACGCCCGACCGCGGGCCCGTCAGGCGCCCTGCCACCCCGCCCCACGTGGGAGGGCGGCCCGTCCGGGCAGCGAGGAGGGGCGAAGCCGCCGCCCGGGCCCCCTCGGGGCTCCGCGTCCCACCGTCCGGGTCGAAGGACCCCAGGGCATCGACGCCCGGCACCGCGCCCCGCGGGAAGCAGCGCGCTCACCCGGGCGAGGGCGGGCGGGCGTCGCGCTCCAGCTCCGCGCGCAGGAGCGCCTTCAGGTCCAGGAGGAGCCGCAGGCGCTCGGGCGGTCCGCACACGCCCACGACGAACGGCGTGCGCCCCCCGGCCATGAGCGCCGGCGCGGGCTTGATGTCACAGCGGCGCACGCGCAGCACCTCCGCCACGCGGTCCACCCGCGTCACCACGCGGCGCGTCCCCAGCCGGCACACGAGCATCCGCGTGCGCCGCGTCTCCTGCGAGGGCTCCCCCAGCAGGCGCCGCCGCAGGTCCACCACGGGCAGCATCGCGCCCCGCAAGTGCAGCACGCCCTCCACGAAGGCGGGCGCATGCGGGATGGGGATCACGCGCTGGGGCGGGAGGATCTCCTCCACGCGCATGATGTCCAGCACGTACTCCTCGTTGCCCACGAAGAAGGCGCACAGCTGCACCTCCGCGTCGCCCGCGGGCGTCTCGGAAGGCCGCGCGCCGCGCGGGCGGCGGGCCAGCAGGTTCACGGGGTCCGTCATGGGGCGAGCGCCTGCTCCGGATCCAACAGGATGTAGAGCTGCGAGCCCTTGCGCCCCAGCCCCGCCACGCAGTCCCGGTCCCCGCGCAGCCCCGCGGGCGACAGCTCCACCATGGACGGCTTGAGCCGCACCACGCCCGCCACCGAATCCACCCACACGCCCGCGGGCCCGTCCTCCATCTTGAGCACCAGGATGCGCGCGGCCCGGGGCGGCAGGCCCGCGTCCGGCCCCGCCACCACCGGCGGCGCGTCCGCCAGCCGCAGCCGCAGCTTCACGTCGTAGACGGGCAGCAGCTCCCCGCGCAGGTTCATCACGCCCAGCAGGTGCGGCTCCGCGCGCGGGATCTCCGTGAGCAGCGGCACCTTGCAGATCTCCCTCACGGCGAGGATGGGCACCGCGTAGCACTCCGTCTCCAGGCGGAAGGCCAGGTACTCGACGGGCTCCTCCTCGAGGAGCGGCCGCGCCAGGTCGTCGCTGCCCGCGGCGAAGTCCAGCAGGCCGCCGACGTCCTCGTCCGGGCGGTAGAAGAACGCGTCGAGCAGGGCTTCGAAACGGGACACGCCCGGGAGGATAGCAGCCCCCGGCGCGGGCGCCTCAAGCGCGGCGCCGCTCCTGCGCGATGCCCTCTTCCAGGAGCTCCGCGACATCCAGGACCAGCACGGTGCGGCGGTTGCCCAGGTCCGTGGCGCCGGAGATGCCCTTCACGCGGCTCAGCCGGCCGCCCAGGGGCTTGGTGACGATGTCCTGCTGGCCGAACAGCTCGTCCACCGCGATGCCCAGCCGCTGCTGCGCCAGGCCCACCACGACGACGAAGTGGCGGCTCACCTCGCGCTCCGGCAGGTGGAACAGGCGCCCGAGCCGCAGGAAGGGCAGCGTCTGGCCGCGCAGGTCCAGCACCTCGCGGCGCTCCACGGTGCGGATGTCGCGCGGCTGCACGGAGAGGATCTCGAGCACGCTGTTGAGCGGCACCGCGTAGGTGCGGCCGCTGACGCCCACCACCAGCGCGCGCACGATGGCCAGCGTCACCGGCAGCGTCAGGTGGAAGGCCGTGCCCCGGCCGCGCTCGCTCCACACGTCGATGACGCCGGACAGGTTGCCCAGGTTGTTCTTCACCACGTCCAGGCCCACGCCCCTCCCGGAGAGCGCGCTGACGCTGGAGCGGGTGGAGAAGCCCGGCAGGAAGATGAGGTTGAGCAGCTCGCGCCGCGTCATCTCGCTCACCTGCGACGGGGTGACGAGCCCGCGCGACAGCGCCACCTCGCGCACGCGCACCTCGTCGATGCCCGAGCCGTCGTCGGACACGCTGATGACGACGTGGTTGCCCTTCTGCTCCGCGCTCAGCCGCACCACCGCGCGCCGGGGCTTGCCCTCGGCGAGCCGCGCCTCCGGCCCCTCCGCGCCATGGTCGATGGCGTTGCGGATGAGGTGCATCAGCGGATCGCTGAGCTCCTCGACGATGAGCTTGTCCAGCTCCACCTCGCCGCCGGAGCTGACGAAGTCGATCTCCTTGCCGGCCTCGCGGGCGATCTTCCGCACCAGCCGCGCCAGCTTGTCGAAGACCTGGCCCACCGGGACCATGCGCGCTTCGAGCAGCCCCTCCTGGAGCGCCTCCAGCTTGCGCTCCAGCTGCCGCGTCTCGCGCGACAGCTCCTGGCCGAAGAGCTTGGACAGCGCGACGGTGCCGTCCTGCCGGGACGTCTCCGCCAGCCGCTGGAGGTTGGCCTTGATGAGCAGCAGCTCGCCCACCATGTTGATGAGCCCGTCCAGCCGCCCGATGTCCACGCGCACCGTCTGCGTGAGCGAGCGCAGCGACGTCTCTTCCGCCCGGGGACGGCCCGCGGGGATGGGCGCGGACGCGGCGGCCTGGAGCCCCACCACCGTGGCCGGAGGCGCCACCGCGTGCACGCGCGGAGGGCCACCCGCCGGGCTCACGGGCACGGTCGCGAGGCGGGTGGCCTCCACCGGCGCCTCGGCGTCCTCTTCGGCCTCCCCTGCGTCGTCGTCCGGGGGCAGCGCCTGGACGTCCTGCCGCGCGAGCGTGGCCGGGGCCGCGTCGCGGGACGGAGGCGCGTCGAGCGCGGGCCCCGCCGGGGCCGCTCCGGGCGGGCGGACGGACAGCGGCGCCAGCTCCGCGGGCGTGCCCTGGAGGCCCTCCTCCAGCGCCCGCGCGCCCACCTTCGCGCCGAAGATGAGGTCGAACGCGATGCCGTTGGCGCCCCCCGGCCGCGACGAGGGCAGCGTGCTGATGACCTCGCCCAGGGGCTTGAGGCGCGCGTTCAGGTCCGCCAGCCCCTGGTCGAAGTCCGTGAGGTCGAACGCCGCCCGCACCCGCCACAGCGCCACCCCGCGCCGCACGTTCTCGCGCAGCCGGTGCTCCTCGTACTCGGTGAAGACGGCGCGCACCGCCGCGTCCAGCTCCAGCCGCTCCAGCGGATCCTCTTCCACGGCGGGCGGGGGCGACCCCAGCCGCGCCATGCGCCCCTCCATGTCGCCGGTGCGCTGGGTCAGCTCCGCGCCCTCCTCGCTCCGGGACGCCTCCCCGAGCAGCGCCTGGAACGTGTCCAGCGCGTCCACCAGCGTGTCCAGGACCTGGTCGTCCAGCGTCAGCCGGCCCAGGCGCAGGCGGTCCAGCAGGTCCTCCGCCGCGTGCGCCAGCTGGCTGATGCGCTCCTGGCCGAAGAGGCCCGACAGGCCCTTGAGCGAGTGCGCCGCGCGGAAGATGCCGTTGATGTGCTCGGGGTCGGCCTCCTGGCCGCGCGCCTCGTCCAGGGCCAGGAGGTCGCGGCCCAGCGCGTCCAGGATCTCGGTGGCCTCGGCGACGAACTCCGCCAGCGCCTTGCCCCCGGGCGTCACAGCGGCTTCAGGAAGCGCCGCACGAGCGCCTCCAGCTCTTCCGGCTGGAAGGGCTTCACCAGGTAGCCGGCGGCGCCCAGCGCCATGCCCCGCGAGCGGTCCTGCTCACGCCCCTCGGTGGTGACGATGATGAGCGGCACGTCCCGGTAGTTGGGGTTCTTCTTGACGAAGTTGATGAGCTCCAGCCCGTTGATGTCGGGCATGTTGATGTCGGTGATGATGAGGTCGAAGCGCTGGCGCGGCAGCAGCTTCAGCGCCTCGAAGCCGCTGGCGGTGGTGACGGCCTCCACGCCTTCCACGGCCTCCACGGTCGCGGCGATGTGCTCGCGCGACACCTTGGAGTCCTCGACGATCAACACCTTGAACTTCATCGCGCGCGCCTCGGGGGCCGGATGCTAGCAGAACCCCCACCCGGCCGCTGTGCGTCAGCCCTTCCGGGATGACAGCGACCCGACAAGCCCCTTGTCCGCGAGGAGCGACACCCGTCCCCCCTTGAACGCGGGGAGGAACTGCCGCTGGTACGCCTCCGCGCGGGCGGAGTCGCTCAAGGAGGACCCCTGGGGCACCTCCAGCGCCACCGACTCCACCTTCGCGCGGCTCAAGACCCGGCCCGCCTCCGCCAGCGCCTCGCCCAGCGCGGCCGCGTCCAGGCGCTTCCGGGAGCCCAGCCCCACCACGAAGATGCGCGGCACGGAGAGCTTCCCGTCCGACGGGAGGAGGAGCCAGTCGTCCTTCACGCCGGTGAAGAACCCGCCCTGGAGCACGCGCGACAGGGCGCCGCACAGCCGCCAGTCCACGAAGCCCGCGGAGGACGGCAGGGGGCGGTCGTCCTCGGCCACGAAGAGGCAGAGGGCGTCCACCCCACTCAGCGCGTCCAGGCCCTCCAGGCCCACGTCCAGGGTCTGCGTCTGGCTCACGGCTTCCCGAGCGCCACCGCGACGCGGTCCAGGAGGCCGTTGACGAAGGCGCTCGACTCCTCGTTGCCGAAGTTCTTCCCCAGCTCCACCGCCTCGTTGATGGTCACCTTGCGGGGGATGTCCGGGCGGTACTTCAGCTCGAAGATGCCCACCCGCAGCACGTTCCGGTCGATGCGGGACATGCGGTCCAGGCGCCAGTTGTGGCTGTGGCGTTCAATCAGCGCGTCGATCTCCGCGCGGTGCGCCTCCACGCCCTCCACCAGCTCCCGGGCGAACTTCACCGCGTCCGGCTCCGGCTTGCCCTCCTCCGCGGAGGCGGCCCACGCCGAGTCCAGGGCCTCCCGCGTGGTGGCGCCCTGGGTCATCTCCATCTGGTAGAGGGCCTGCAGCGCCCGCTCCCGTGCCGTTCTGCGCGCGCCCATCCCGGCTACCCCTTTCGCTCCGCGCCCGTCATGCGCGCGAAGAGGTTGACCATCTCGATGCAGGCCAGCGTGGCCTCCGCGCCCTTGTTGCCCGCCTTCACGCCCGCCCGGTCGATGGCCTGCTCCACGGTATCGCACGTGAGCACGCCGAACGTCACCGCCGCCGGCTTCGCGCCGGCCGCCGCGCTGAACGCCACCGAGCCGATGCCCTTGGCGCACTCGCCGGCCACGTAGTCGAAGTGGGGGGTGCCGCCGCGAATCACCGCGCCCAGGACGATGATGCCCGCGTACTGGCCGCCTTCGGACACGCGGCGGGTGAGGCCGGGCAGCTCATAGGTGCCGGGGCAGCGGTACACGTCGATGGCGTCGTCCTTCACGCCATGGCGCACCAGGGTGTCCACGGCGCCCTTCAAGAGCTCCTCCGTGATGAAGCTGTTGAACCGGGACACGCAGATGGCGAACCGGCCCAGGGGGGGGAGGAAGTCCCCTTCGAAATAGCGAGGCATGGCGCGCTCCTTACACCACCTGCCCCCTACCCGCGAGGGCTGAAACCCGCCGCCCGCACCACCGCCTCCGTCAGCCCCACGCCCTGGGCGGCGGCCTCCGGGGCGCCCCGGAGGGCGTACAGCCGGGCCACGTACTTGCCAATGAGGTCGCCCTCCAGGTTCACCTTCGCCCCGGGGCCCTTGCCGTGCAGCGTGGTGCGCTGCTGCGTCTCCGGAATCAGCTGCACCTGGAAGCGGTCCGCCCCCACCGCGTTCACCGTGAGGCTGATGCCGTCGATGGTGACGGAGCCCTTCTCGATGAAGCAGGGCGCCAGCTCCGGGGGCAGCCGGAACACCATCACCCACGAGCCGCCCTCCGCGTACGTCTCCAGGACCTCGCTGACGGCGTCCACGTGGCCCGACACCAGGTGCCCGCCCAGCCGGTCCCCCAGGGCGAGCGCCCGCTCCAGGTTCACCCGGTCGCCCGCCTTCCGGGCCCCCAGGGTGGTGCGCCGCAGCGTCTCCGGGGCCGCCTGCACGCGGAAGGTGTCCCCGCCCCTCTCCACCACCGTGAGGCAGGCGCCGTCCACGGCGATGGATTCACCCAGGGCGAACGCTTCCGCGCCCAGCGAGGTGCGAATCCAGTAGTCGGTCATCGCGCCAGAGGCGACGCGGGTGATGGTGCCAGTGTCCTGGATGAGGCCGGTGAACATGGCCGGACTCTAACGGATGCCCCGGCCGGGCGCTGGCCTTCAGAGCAGCGCGCGCAGGAGGACGTCCTCCCCCACCTTCTCCACCGTCAGGTCCTTCACGGCCAGGGCGTGGGCCATGTCCTTCACGCCCAGCTCGCCAGCCCACGTCAGGCCCCCCGCTCCCACCAGCTTGGGGGCGAGGAACAGGGCGAGCGCGTCCGCCAGGTGCTCGCGCAGCAGCGTGCCGTACAGCCCCGCGCCGCCCTCCACGAGCACGTGGTTGAGCCCCTCCTTGCCCACGCGCTTGAGCACGGCCTTCAGGTCCACGCGGTCCTGCTTCGCGCGCACGTTCCACACCTCCACGCCCTGGGCCAGGAAGCGCCGGGCGCGCCGGCCCTCCGGATCCTCCAGCGTGGCGACGATGGTGCGGGCCGGGCTGCGCTGCGCGAAGACGGTGTGGCCCGGGGACAGCCGCAGGTGCGAGTCCACCACCACGCGCACCGGGTCCTTCCCGCCGCCGCCGGGCAGCCGCGTGGTGAGCTGCGGGTCATCCATGCGCACGGTGTTGGCGCCCACGAGGATGGCGTCCACCTGGTTGCGCAGCCGGTGCACCCACGCGCGGGACGCCTCGCCCGTCACCCACCGCGAGTCCCCCGAGGGCGCGGCGATCTTCCCGTCCAGCGTCACCGCCGCCTTGAGCGTCACCCAGGGCAGGCCCGTGCGCATCATCTTGAGGAAGGGCCGGTTGAGCGCGTCCGCCTCCTCCTTGAGGACGTGCGTCACCACCGCCACGCCGCCGCGCTTGAGCCGGTTGAGCCCCTTGCCGCTGACCAGCGGGTTGGGGTCCGAGGACGCGCTGAACACGCGCCGCACGCCGGCCTCCAGCACCGCCAGGCTGCACGGCGGGGTGCGCCCGTAGTGGTCGCACGGCTCCAGCGTCGTGTAGAGGTCCGCGCCGCGCGCCTTGGAGCCCGCGGCCTCCAGCGCGACGACCTCCGCGTGCGCCGTGCCGGCCTTCTTGTGGTGGCCCCGCGCGATGATGCGGCCGCCCTTCACCAGCACCGCCCCCACCACGGGGTTCGGGCTGGTGCGGCCCAGGCCCTTGGCGGCCTCCTCCAGCGCGATGCGCATGAAGAACTCGGCCACCGCGCGGTCGAAGTCCGCCGCGCGCTTGGAGCGGGGGGCCTTCTCCGCCTGCAACCGTGACCGCGTGAGCAAGCGCATACCGCCCTTCCTAACCGTCCTTGGGCGGAGTCACAGGCGGCTTCGCCTTGCGCTCACGCTCCTGGTCCTCGAGCAGGTCCTTCAGCTCGTGCATGAACTCGGAGATGTCCCGGAAGCTTCGGTACACGGACGCGAAGCGCACGTAGGCCACCTCGTCCAGCTGCTGTAACCGCCGCATCACCTGCTCGCCAATGGATGAGGAGGGCACCTCCTTCTCCCCCATCCCCTGGAGCATCCGCTCGATGTCCTCCACCGTCGCCTCCAGCTGCGCGGCGGACACCGGGCGCTTCTCGCACGCCTTCTTCAGGCCGTTGAGGATCTTCTCGCGGTCGAAGGCCTCGCGGCGCCCGTCCTTCTTCACGATGAGCGGGTAGAGCTCCTCCACCCGCTCGTACGTGGTGAAGCGGCGCTTGCAGGCCAAGCACTCGCGGCGCCGCCGGATGACGGAGCCCTCGTGCGACTCGCGCGAGTCGATGACCTTGTTCTCGGGGTCCTGGCAGAAGGGGCAGCGCACGGGCTTGGGTTACTTCAGGCGCGAGGCGTACAGCGGGAAGCCCTGGGCCAACTCCTTCACCTGGCCCTTCACCCGCGCGAGCGCCGCGTCGTCCTGCGCGGCGTCCAGCGCCTGGCCGATGAGCCGGCCCACCACCGCCATCTCCGCCTCGCGCATGCCGCGCGTGGTGATGGCCGGGGTGCCCACCCGGACGCCGGACGTCGTCGTGGGCTTCTCCGGGTCGAAGGGGATCATGTTCTTGTTGACCGTGATGCCCGCCCTGCCCAGCACGTCCTCGGCCACCTTGCCGGTGAGCTTCTTGGCGCGCAGGTCCACCAGCATCAGGTGGTTGTCCGTGCCGCCCGAGCACAGCCGCAGGCCCGCAGACTTCAGCGCCTCCGCCAGCGCCTGCGCGTTGGACACGATCTGCTTCTGGTACGCCTTGAACTCCGGCGACAGCGCCTCCTTGAAGGCCACCGCCTTGCCCGCGATGGCATGCATCAGCGGGCCGCCCTGGATGCCGGGGAAGATCTGGCTGTTGATGGTCTTCGCGTAGGCCTCACGGCTGAGCACCATGCCGCCGCGTGGGCCGCGCAGCGTCTTGTGCGTGGTGGTGGTGACGATCTCCGCGAAGGGCACCGGCGAAGGGTGCACGCCCGCGGCCACCAGGCCCGCGATGTGGGCCATGTCCACCAGCATGGCGGCGCCCGCCTTGTCGGCGATCTCCCGGAACCTCGCGAAGTCGAGCGTGCGCGGGTACGCGCTCGCGCCCACCACCAGCACCTTGGGCTTGTGCTCCAGGGCCAGCGACTCCACCTGCGCGAAGTCGATGGTCTCCGTGTCGCGGGACAGGCCGTAGTGGACGACCTTGTAGAGCTTGCCGGAGAAGTTGAACGCCGCGCCGTGGGTGAGGTGGCCGCCGGAGTTCAGGTCCAGCGACAGCATGGTGTCGCCCGGCTTCATCAGCGCCATGAAGGCGCCCATGTTGGCCTGGCTGCCGGAGTGCGCCTGCACGTTCACCGCGTCCGCGCCGAACAGCTCCTTCGCGCGGGCGATGGCCAGGTTCTCCGCCACGTCCACCACCTCGCAGCCGCCGTAGTAGCGCTTGCCGGGGTAGCCCTCCGCGTACTTGTTGGTGAGCACGGAGCCCACCGCCTCCATCACCGCCGGGCTGACGAAGTTCTCCGAGGCGATGAGCTCCAGCCCCTCCTCCTGACGCTCCGTCTCGTGCCGGAGCACCTGGGCGATTTCAGGATCCACCTGGGACAGCGTGCGGGTGTTCTCCATGGGGTTGCCTCCTGGCCTGCGAACGAAGGGAACTGCGAGGGGACGCTTCACCGGCCCGTCAGCGCTGCTGGGCCTCGACGTCGCGAATCTTCTGGACGCGCTTCTCGTGGCGGCCGCCCTCGAAGGCGGTGGAGAGGAAGGCCTCCAGGATGCCGCGCGCCACGCCCGCGCCCACCACGCGCTGGCCCAGACACAGCACGTTGGCGTCGTTGTGCGCGCGGGTCATCCGCGCCTCGAACTCGGTGGTGCACAGGGCCGCCCGGATGCCCCGGTGCTTGTTGGCCACGATGCTCATCCCGATGCCGGTGCCGCACACCAGCACGCCCAGCGTGCCGGCCTCCGCCACCACCTGGCGGGCCACCCGCGAGGCGAAGTCCGGGTAGTCCACGGACTCGCGCGTCTGGGGGCCCAGGTCCTGGTACCCGGTGCCGCGCTCCTCCAGGAGCGCCACCAGCTCCTGGCGCAGCTCGATGCCCGCGTGGTCGGAGGCGAGGATGACTTTCACGGCCGGACTCCGGGAGGCGGGGCCCGCGCCTTGGGGGCGGGGCCGGGTAGGAGGCCCCTGCCCGCCGCTCCCGTCACCGGAGGCAGCGGGCCGGAAGGGCCGTCAGGCGAAGCGCTTGAACACCAGCACCGCGTTGGTGCCGCCGAAGCCGAACGAGTTGCTCATCACCGCGTCGACGTGGGCCTCGCGCGCCGTGTTGGGCACGTAGTCCAGGTCGCAGTCCGGGTCCGGCGACGTCAGGTTGATGGTGGGCGGAATCACGTTCTTCGTGAGCACCTGCACGCTCACCACCGCCTCCGCGCCGCCCGCCGCGCCGAGCATGTGGCCCGTCATGGACTTGGTGGACGACACCATCAGCTTGCGCGCGTGCTCGCCGAACACGGCCTTCAGCGCCTTGGTCTCGTTGGCGTCGTTGAACGGCGTGGACGTGCCGTGGGCGTTGACGTAGCCCACCTGCTCCGGCCGCATCCCCGCGGACTCCAGCGCCAAGCGCATGCAGCGCGCCGCGCCCTCGCCCTCCGGCGCCGGCTGGGTGACGTGGTACGCGTCCGAGTTGGCCCCGTACCCCACCACCTCCGCCAGGATCCTGGCGCCGCGCTTCTTCGCGGCCTCCAGCTCCTCCAGCACGACGATGCCCGCGCCCTCGCCCATCACGAAGCCGTCGCGCTCCTTGTCGAAGGGACGGCTGGCGCGCTGCGGGTCGTCGTTGCGGGTGGACAGGGCCTTCATCACGGAGAAGCCGCCCATGCCCAGCGGGGTGATGGCCGCCTCCGCGCCACCGGCGATGGCCGCGTCCGTCTCACCCAGGCGGATGGACTTCCAGGCCTCGCCAATGGCGTGGGCGCTGGTGGCGCAGGCCGACACCGGGGCCCAGTTGGGGCCCTTGCAGTTGTAGCGCATGGAGATGAGCCCGGGCGCCATGTTGACGATCATCTGGATGATGAAGAAGGGCGACAGCCGGTCGAACCCCTTCTCCAGCCCCTTCTGGTGCTGCTCCTCCAGGGAGGAGATGCCGCCAATGCCGGAGCCCACGATGACGCCCACGCGCTCCGGGCGGTAGCCATGGGGCGCGTCCGGGCCGATGGGCAGGCCCGACTCCTTGACCGCCATGTCGGCCGCCGCCATCGCGTACTGGGCGAACAGGTCCATCCGGCGCACCTCGCGCCTGTCGATGAACTTCTCGGGCTCGAAGTCCTTCACCTCGCCCGCGATGCTCGCACCGAGCTTCTTCACATCGAAGCGGGTGATCGTACCGATACCGGATTGACCGGCCAGCATCGCCTGCCAGTTCTTCTCGGTGCCGGTGCCCAGCGCGGAAATCATGCCGGTGCCGGTGATGACGACTCGACGGTTTGACACTGTTCTTCTCCGCTGACCGCGATGGGGCGCGGAAGCGCCGGTTGAGGACGCTCCCCCAGGGCCCCGGACTTCCGGGTGTCGCGACTGCCTACTTCTTGTGGGTCTTCACGTAGTTCACGGCGTCGCCGACGGTCTTGATGTTCTCCGCCTCGTCGTCCGGAATCTCGACCTCGAACTCCTCTTCCATCGCCATGACCAGCTCGACGATGTCGAGGCTGTCCGCGCCCAGGTCCTCGATGAAGGACGACTCGGGCTTGATCTCATCCTCACCCACACCGAGCTGGTCGGCGATGATGGACTTGATCTTGGTTTCCACGTCGGTTGCGGTGGTGGACATACGTACGGAACCCTCCAGCTCCAGATGGGGCCCGCCGTTTGATTCGCGGGCCGTCTTCAAGGCGGGCGCGGTATATCCCACGCCCGGCGGCAATCCAACCTTGGCTTACATGTACATGCCGCCGTTGACCTTCAGGACCTCGCCGGTGATGTAGGACGCCGCATCACTCGCGAGGAAGAGCACGGCCCCGGCGACCTCCTCCGGGTTGCCCAGGCGGCCCAGCGCGATGCCGCCCACCATCTTCTGCCGCAGCTCGTCGTCCAGGTGCGACGTCATGTCCGTCCCGATGAAGCCGGGGGACACGGCGTTGACGCGGATGCTCCGGCTGGCCAGCTCCCGGGCCACCGACTTGGTCAGGCCGATGAGCCCCGCCTTGGCGGCCGAGTAGGCCGCCTGGCCCGGGTTGCCCATCTCCCCCACCACGGAGGTGAGGTTGACGATGGCGCCGGAGCGCTGCTTCATCATGGGCCGGCTGGCGGCGCGGATGAGCGCGAAGGCGCCCCGGAGGTTGGTGTCCAGCTGCCGGTCCCAGTCCTCGTCCTTGACGCGCATCACCAGGCCGTCAATGGCCATGCCCGCGTTGTTCACGAGCACGTCCAGCCGGCCGTGCGCCTTGACGATGCCGTCGATGGCGCCCGCGCACGCGGCGGTGTCCGCCAGGTCGAACTTCACGGCCTCCGCCTTCGCGCCCGCCTGCTGGAGCAGGCCCACCGTCTCCTGGGCGGCGGCCTCGTTGCCCACGTAGCTGATGACCACGGTGGACGCGCAGGCCTTCGCGAAGGCCTGCGCGCACGCCCGGCCGATGCCGCGCGAGCCGCCCGTCACCAGCACCACCTTGTCCTTGAAGCCGCTCATGCTGCCCCCAGCGCGGCGAGCACCTTCTCCAGGGTCGCGGCGTTTTCGACGTTGAACGATTCGATGTCCTTGGTGATGCGCTTGATGAGGCCGCCCAGCACCTTGCCCGGCCCCAGCTCCACCACGTGCGTGACGCCGTTCGCCTTGAGCGCCTCCACGCACTCAATCCAGCGCACCGGCGCGCTCACCTGCTCCAGGAGCAGCGGCACCACCCGCGCGGCGTCCGCGTTGGGGCGGGCCTCCACGTTGGTCACCACCGGCACGGACGGCGCCTGGATGCGCACGCCCGACAGCACCTCCGCCAGGCGCGGCTTCACGGGGTCCATCAGCGCGCAGTGGAAGGGCGCGGAGACGGGCAGCGGCATCACGCGCCTGGCCCCGGCCTCCTTGCACCTCGCGCCCGCGCGCTCCACCGCGGCCGCGTGGCCCGCGATGACCGTCTGCTCGGGCGAGTTGTAGTTGGCCGGGGCGACGACCTGCCCCTCCGCCGCGGCGTCGCAGGCGGCCTTCACCGCGTCCGGGGTGAGGCCCAGGATGACGGCCATGGCGCCCGTGCCCACGGGCACCGCCTCCTGCATGAAGGTGCCGCGCGCGCGCACCGCCCGCGCCGCGTCCTGGAGCGACATCGCGCCCGCGGCCACCAGCGCGGAGTACTCGCCCAGCGAGTGGCCCGCGACGAACGCCGGGGCCGGGCCGCGCTTCTGGAACACCGCGTGCACCGCGGCCGACACCGTGAGGATGGCCGGCTGGGTGGTGGCGGTGAGCTTCAGCGCCTCTTCCGGGCCCTCGAAGCAGGTGGTGGAGAGCTTCTCGTGCAGCGCGTCGTCCACGGCGTCGAAGACGGCCCGCGCTTCAGGGAACTGCTCGTAGAGGTCCTTGCCCATCCCCACGGCCTGACTGCCCTGCCCGGGAAACACGAACGCGACCTTCGCCATGTTGCGGTCCTTCCTTGTGTCGTCCTGCCTACCAGCGCACCACCGCGCTGCCCCACGCCATGCCCGCGCCAATGGCCATCATCGCGATGACGTCCCCGCGCTGGAGGCGGCCGGCGCGCTGCGCCTCATCCAGCGACATGGGCAGCGAGGCGGACGACGTGTTGCCGTACTTGTGCAGGTTGAGCCAGCATTTTTCCTTGGGAATCTCCAGCCGCTCCATCACCGCTTCCAGGATTCGCAGGTTGGCCTGATGGGCGATGACATGGTCCACCTGCGCCGTGTCCAGTCCGTGGGCCCCCAACGACGCCTGGGTGGATTCCACCAGGGCCCGCACCGCGAAGCGGAACACCTCCTTCCCGTTCATCTTGAGCTTGTGGAGATTTGCATCCACGTTGTCCGACGTGACGGGGGTGCGCGAGCCGCCCGCGGGGATGCAGAGGAGGTTGGCGAGGTCGCCGTCGGTGCGCAGGTGGGTGGAGAGGATGCCGCGCGGCGCCATGGCGTCGTCCTCCGCGTCCGGGGCGGGCGCCAGCACCATGGCGCCCGCGCCGTCCCCGAAGAGGACGCAGGTGTTGCGGTCCTTCCAGTCCACCGCGCGGGTGAGCAGATCCGCGCCCACGACGAGCGCGCGCTTCACCTGCCCCGAGCGCACGAACTGGTCCGCCACGCTGAGCGCGTACAGCCCGCCGGCGCACGCGGCGGACACGTCGAAGGCGAAGGCGCGCCTGGCCCCCAGCTTCGCCTGCACCAGCGCGGCGCACGACGGCATGGGCATGTCCGCGGTGACGGTGCCCACGACGATGAGGTCCAGGTCTCCAGGCGCCACGCCCGCCATCTCCAGCGCGTTGCGGGAGGCGCTCACCGCCAGGTCGCTCGTCGCCTCGTCCGGGGCGGCCTGCCTGCGCTCCTGGATGCCGGTGCGCTCGCGGATCCACGCGTCGCTCGTCTCCACCAGGCGCTCCAGGTCCTGGTTGGTCAGGACCCGCGTGGGGGCATAGGAACCGGTTCCGATGATGTGCGTGCGTGCCACGGGGCCTCCGAATTCGTCGGAGTCCAACGCCCGGGCGGCGCGCTCTAATCGGCCCCTTCGTCTCCGTCCGCCTTCCTTCCCCGCTGGTGGGGAGGAAGCCAGGCGGCGGCGTTGGCGATGCAGCGCGTCAGCTCCTCCTGCACGCCCGCGCGCACGTGCTGCAGCGCGGTGACGAGCGCGTTGTGGATGGCCCGGGGGGAGGAGCGGCCGTGCGCGACGATGCCCACCCCCTGCAACCCCAGGAGCGGCGCGCCGCCGTACTCGGCGTAGTCCATGACGCGGCGCAGCCCCGCCAGGGTGGGCTTGAGCAGGAGCGCCCCCAGCTTCTCCGGCAGGCCGCCGCGCTTCTCGATGGCGGAGCGCAAGAGGCCGGTGATGCCCATGCCCACGCCCTCGGACGTCTTGAGGACGATGTTGCCGGTGAAGCCGTCCGTCACGACGACCTCCACGTCGCCGGAGAACAGGTCCTTGCCCTCCACGTAGCCCACGAACTCCAGGTCGGAGCGCCGCAGGAGCGCGCTCGCGTCGCGCGTGAGCTGCGTGCCCTTGGACTCCTCCTCGCCGTTGGAGAGCACCGCCACCCGGGGGCGCTTCACGCCCAGGCGGGTGCGCGAGTAGGCCTCGCCGAGCACGGCGAACTGGGCCAGGTGCGAGGGGCGGCAGTCCACGTTGGCGCCGGCGTCCAGCAGGAGGCAGCGGCCTTCGCCCTTCAGGGCCGGAAACAGGGCCGCGATGGCCGGACGCTCCACGCCGGGGATGCGGCCGAGCGTCAGCATGCCGCCGGCCATCACCGCGCCGGAGTTGCCCGCCGACACGAGGGCGGACGCCTCCCCTTGCCGGACGAGCTCGAAGCCCACCCGGAGCGAGGAGTCCCGCTTGCGCCGGAACACGGCCGTCGCGGGGTCGTCCATCTCCACCACTTCGGACGCGTGGTGGAGGTGCACGTTGGGGGGCGCGCCGGCGCGCTCCAGGACGGGGCGCACACGCGTGGCGTCCCCGACCAGCACGAGCTCGTGCCCGGGATACGCTCGCGCGAACAGCACGCCCCCTTCCACGACGGCGTCGGGGGCGTGGTCGCCACCCATCGCGTCGAGGACGAGCCGCACCGGCAGCCTTCCGCTTTCAACTACTCCGCGGCGGTCGCGATGACCTCACGGCCACCGTAGTTGCCACAGGCCGCGCAGGCGCGGTGCGGCATCACGGGCTCCTTGCACTTGGAGCACTTGATGACCTGCACGGGGGTCCGCAGGTTGTTGTTGCCGGCCCGACGACGGTCCCGGCGCATCTTCGACGTCCGCTTCTTGGGAACTCCCACGGCTCACCTCGGCATCGGACCCGTCCCCCCTCGCGACCTGCGAGGGGCATAGGGACCGTCAGTTCAGCTTGATGTTCTTCAGCGGCGACAGTCGAGGGTCCACGACCTTCGGCTCACAGCCGCACTTCTTCTCATTGAGGTTCTGGCCGCACTGCGAGCAGAGCCCCTGGCAGTCTTCCCGACAGACCGCGTTCATCGGGAGCGCGAGCAATACCTGCTCCCGGACGATCGGATCCAGATCGATCGTCTTGCCATCGAAAACCTGCTCGTCGGTGTCGTTCAGCTCGAAGGAACCCGCGGATTCACCCTGGGTGCGTTCCTTCTTCTCCATGGACTTCTCGTCGTCGTCCAGGAAGTCGTCGCCCCGGGCCAGGGACTCCGGCACCAGGTTGATGGTGAAGGACACGGGCAGGTCCAGCTTCACGTCCGCGAGGCAGCGCTTGCAGGGCGCGCCCACATGGGCGGTGAAGCCGCCCCGCAGCAGCACGCCGCCGCTGACCTTGCGCAGGGTGGCGTGGAGCGTGGACGGACCGGTCGCCTGGAAGCCGGTGCCCTCGCCGGACCCCTGGCCTTCCAGGGCCTCCTTGAGGACCTCGGGAGCGATGGGCTCGTCGAGCGTCAGCCCCGCGTCTTTGATTTGCTCAATCTTTACGACCATCTACAAGGCTTCCCGGCAAAAGGGCGCGCAACATAGAGGGACTCCCCCCGTCAGTCAACACGCCGGGTTGGGCCCCCAGGCCGCGCCGCATGGATCCACTCAACACCGCTCTGGTAGCTTTCCATCTGATGCGCACCCCTGCCCGCGGTTGGCGGGGCGCACCCTGCGTCTGGGGGCTCGGGCTGATGCTCGCCCTGCCGGCGCAGGCCCGTGCGCCCCTTCCTCCCTCATCCCCCCTGCTCTTCCAGCTGGGCCCGACGAACGCCGCCATCGAGGAGGCGCAGGCCCTGCTGGAGGCCGGCCGCTTCCAGGAGACCCTGGGCGTGGTGCAGGGCGGGCTGGACGCCCCCGACGTCACGGACGACGAGCTGGTGGAGCTCTACCGGCTGCAGGGGCTCACCGCCCTCTACCTGGGCGACGAGGCCCTGGCGCGCGGGGCGTACGAGAAGCTGCTCCAGGCCCGGCCGGACTTCGAGCTGCCCCGCTCCGCGCCGCCGAAGGTCCGCAGCCTCTTCGCGAAGCTGAAGGAGGACCTGCGCCACCGCCGCGTCCTCCCCGTCACCCTGGAGGTGGACCCATCCCGGACCCGGCGCCGGGCGAGCGCGTGGAGGTGGACGCCGTCCTCCGGGACATGGCGCTGGGCGCGAGGGCCCGGCTGTTCTACCGGCGCGCCGGGGCGCAGGGCTTCTCCTCGGTGGACTTCGTGCGCGACCGCGGCCGGCCGGAGCACTACCGCGCCGTGCTGCCCGGCTACGAGCTGCCCGTGGAGAGCACGTCCTATGAGGTGGAGTATTACTTCGAGGTCGTGGACGCGGCCCAGCGGCGCCTGGCCGGGCGCGGGGACCCGTTCCACCCGCTCCTCTTCCAGGTGGCGCCGCGGACCGCGCCGACCCCGGCCGTGACGGAAGGGACGAGCCGCCCCTGGTACAAGAGCCCCTGGCTCTGGGTGGCCGTGGGCGCGGTGGCCATCGGCGGCACGGCCGGGGTGGTGGCCCTGTCCTCGTCGGAGGAGCGCGGCCGGGTCCCCATCACCATCCGCGTGGAGGACGCCGCGCCATGAAGCCCCCGGCGCTGTTGCTCCCGGGCCTGCTGGCCCTCGTCACCGGCTGTGGGCCGGGCGCCGCGTCGGAGGCGCCGCCGCTGGGGCTGGACATCACGCTGAGCCGCGCCGTCGCCAGCCAGGTGGGGGCCTACCAGGTGGCGGTGCTGAAGGACGGCGCGAAGCGCAACTGCACGGAGCTGCAGCGCACCTGCCTGTCGTCGCAGGTGGCCGCGGGCGACCTGCTGGAGCTGAAGGACGCGGAGGGCCACTCGGGGCGCACGCTGCGCTTCCCCTCCGCCCCCGGCGGCGCGGCCCAGGGTCTCTCGGTGGACGTCCCGGTGGGCCGCGACTACGCGCTCGTCATCGAGGCGCTGACGGCCGACACGCCCACCCGCTTCCTCGGCAGCTCCTGCAACTACCTGCGCGAGGTGCACTCCGGCACGAACGCGCCCCTGGTGGCGGCCCCCATCGAGCTGACCGCGCAGGACTGCGACCCGGTGTTCGCCCATTGAAGCCGCCGCCCGCCCGCGCCCTGGGGGGCGGGCGGGCGGACTTGGCGCACGGATGTCACATGGATGTCCCGAGCGGACCGGAACGAATCTGTTACGGGACGCCACGCACTCCATCCCCTTCGCGGGAGCACCTTCATGGCGCGCATCCTCATCATCGAGGACGAGCAGGACCTGGCCGGACTCGTCGACTACAACCTCCGCGCCGCGGGCTTCGAGACGGACACGGCGAACACCGGCGCGGGCGGGCTCGCCCGGGCGCGGGCCCACCCCCCGGACCTGGTGCTGTTGGACCTGATGCTGCCGGACGTGGCGGGCGGTGAGGTCCTCCGCATGCTCAAGAACGACCCGGAGCTGAAGAAGGCCGCGGTCGTCATCGTCAGCGCCAAGGGCCAGGAGGCCGACCGCATCCAGGGCCTGGAGCTGGGCGCGGACGACTACGTGGTGAAGCCCTTCTCCGTGCGCGAGCTGCTCCTGCGCGTGAAGGCGGTGCTGCGCCGCGCGGACGCGGAGGAGGGCCCCGCCGCGGTGCTGGCCGCAGGCGACATCAGCCTGGACACGTCGCGCCACCAGGTCCGGGTGAAGGGCGAGGAGGTCATCCTCACCGCGCTGGAGTTCCGCCTGCTGCGCACGCTCCTGGAGCGCAGCGACCGCGTGCAGACGCGCGAGGTGCTCCTGTCCGACGTCTGGGGCATCCAGGCGGAGATCCACACGCGCACCGTGGACACGCACATCAAGCGCCTGCGCGAGAAGCTGGGGCCCGCGGGCGACATCATCGAGACCGTGCGCGGCGTGGGCTACAAGCTCAGCCCCCCGTGAGGCCGCCATGCCCCTGCGCTTCACGCTCCTGTCCCTGCTCGTGCCTCCCCTCCTGGTCGCGACGCTGCTCGTCGTCTTCGGGCACCCGGCGGGCGCGCTCGCCGCGGGGCTCGTCACGCTGGCGGGCTCCGCGCTGGCCCTGGGGACGAGCCGCGTGGCCATGGAGCGGCAGCTGCGCGCGCTGACCCAGAAGACGCAGTCGCTGGCGGCGGGCGTGGACGTGGCGGCGCCCGCGGGCCTGGAGCGCACGGATGACCTGGCGCAGCTGGAAGACGCCATCGACACGCTGGACGACAAGCTGTCCACGCGCGCCGCCGCGCTCAACCAGGAGGCGCGCATCCTCACCGCCGTGCTGGACGGCATGGCGGAGGGGCTCTGGGTGACGGACGCGGAGGGCACCGTGGTGCGCCACAACGACGCGCTCGCGGAGATGCTCCGGCCCGCCAACGCCATCGTGGGCCAGCGGCCGCTCGCGCTCATCCGCAACGAGGCCCTCAACGAGGCGGTGGCCCGCGCCTGTCAGGAGGGCGCCTCCACGCGGCTGGAGCTGACGCTCGAGGGCCTGTTCTCCCGCACCCTGGCCGTGCGCGTGACGCCCGTGAGCCGCGACCTGCCCGGCAGCGCCGCCGTCTTCCACGACGTCACCGAACTGCGCCGGCTGGAGAAGGTGCGCAAGGACTTCGTGGCCAACGTCTCCCACGAGCTGCGCACGCCCATCACCGCCATCCGCGGCTACGCGGAGACGCTCCAGGGCGGCGCGCTCCAGGACACCCGGGTGGCCCCGAAGATGGTGGAGATCATCCACCGCCAGTCCGAGCGCCTCTCCGAGCTGGTGGAGGACCTGCTGGAGCTCTCCCGCCTGGAGGCGCGCGAGATGAGCTTCCAGCGCACGGAGGTGCCCCTGGCCCTGGCCGTCTCCCGCGCCGCGGAGGGCGTGCGCCCCAAGGCCGAGGGCAAGAACCAGCAAATCGGGTTGCACGTGCCGCCGGAGCTGGTGGCCCTGGGGGACGGGAGGGCCATCGAGCAGGTGCTCCTCAACCTGCTCGACAACGCGGTGAAGTACACGCCCGAGGGCGGCCGGGTGGACGTGGACGGAGCGTACGAGGGCGGCCGGTGCGTCGTGCGCGTGCGCGACACAGGCGTGGGAATCGAGCCCAAGCATCTTTCCCGGATTTTCGAGCGATTCTACCGGGTGGACAAGGGGCGCAGCCGGGACATGGGCGGCACGGGGCTGGGCCTTTCCATCGTGAAACATCTGATGGGCGCGATGGACGGCGAGGTGAAGGTGGAGAGCCAGCCGAACGCGGGCAGTACCTTTGTCATTTTTCTACCCGCGGCGGCTGGCCCGACGGCGGCGACGGGCTAGGATGGGGGCGGCCATGCGGGTCGCCATCCTCGCGGACATTCACGGGAACCTTCCGGCCTGCGAGGCCGTGCTGGACGACATCGCGAAGTCGGTGGCGCCGGACTACATCGTCGCGGCGGGGGACCTGGCGCTGCGGGGCGCGCACCCGCGCGAGACGGTGGAGCTGCTCTTCAGCCGCTGCCACGCGCTCATCATGGGCAACACGGACGCTTACCTCGCCGGCACCTACCTGGGCGGCGCGTACCGCGAGCGCGACCACTGGAAGACGGAGCTGCTGCGCTGGACGCGCGACCAGCTGGGCGACGCGCTGCTCCAGCAGCTGGGGCAGATGCCCTTCTCCCTGCGCTACACGCCGCGCAAGGGGCAGGACCTGTTCATCTGCCACGCGAACCCCCGCAACCTGGAGGAGTCGCTGGACCCCACGCTGGACGACCACGCGGTGCGCCGCTTCTTCACGCACCTGGACGCGGCCGCGTGCGCCTTCGGGCACCTGCACTTCCCCTACCGGCGGCGCGTGGGCCGGATGCTCATCGCGGACGTGGCCAGCGCCGGGATTCCCCGCGACGGCGACCTGCGCCCCGCCTACGGCGTCTTCACCTTCACCCCCAAGGGCTGGCGCGTGCAGATCCGCCGCGTGCGCTACCCGGTGCGCAAGGCCACCCAGGCCCTCACCGCGCGCCGCGTGCCCGGCGGGCCGCTGCTCATCCACAAGCTCGTGGAGGCGCGATACCGCCACCACAACGCCCTGATGGAGGCCGCGCGGCGGCACTCGGGGCTGCCCCCGCCGGGGCCCGTGCTGCGCCCGCCTCCGGGGGCCGGGGGCGCGCGGCCCACGCTCGCCGCGCCCTTCGAGAAGAGCCCTCCGCCGGAGGTCGATCCGGCCACGCTGCCGCTGGACCTGGACGGCACGGTGACGGGCGCCGCGCCGCTGCCGCCCGACGCGCTCACCGACCTGGACGGGTGAGGCCCGCGCCCACCGGGTGCGTGCGCGTGGGGCGGGCGCGTCCGGGAATGGACACGCGCGCCGGCGCTTCTGACGGACAGCGGGCTTTTCGCACCGCGAAATCCGCCCGGCCTCCCACACGCACAGGTGCACGGGGGCGCTCCGGGCCTTAGCAACACCTCAGGCGACGACGACGCGGGAGGGACCATGGTCGGGTGGATGGTCGGACTGTCGGTGGTGACGGTGTCCCTGGCCACCTCCGGCACAGAGGCGCCCGCCTCGACGCCGCCCCCCACGGAGGCGCCCGCGGTGGAGGCGCCGCCCGCGCCGTACTGCGAGGGCGAGTACGCGGACAGCTACAGCGCGCTGTCCCCCAAGGCACGGGCCTTCGAGCAGGCGATGCAGAAGAAGTACACGTACTGCGTGCGCAGCACCGCCGTGTACGAGTGCCTGTCCTACGGCGCGGAGGGCAACGTGCGCCGCACGCGCACGCCGGTGTCCGCGCACGGCACCGCGTTCGCGTACCGGCAGCAGGGCGGGGAGACGCTGCTGCTCACCAACGAGCACGTGGTGGAGTGGCCGGAGGTCACCAGCGACGCGCACCCGGTGGACGGCGTGCCCGGCGGCTGCAAGCGCGTGAAGGACGCCCTGAGCATCGTGGAGAACGAGGCGGACCAGTACGACCGCGACGACATCCCGCTGTCCCGGGCGGTGGTGGATCCGCAGCTGGACCTGGCCGTCATCAAGTCCAAGACGCCCCTGACGGTGATGCCGTGGAAGGTGGGCAAGAGCGCCGCCGTGCGCGAGCGCGACGTGGTGGACGTGCGCGGCTTCCCGCTGGGCGTCTTCAACGCCACCAACATGGGCAAGGTCATCTCCGCCTACGACCGCGACGAGTACAAGGAGTGGTACCACGACGACTTCGTCATCGACGCGCTCCTGTCGCAGGGCAACTCGGGGTCGCCGGTGCTGGCCATCTCCTGCAAGACGGGCGAGTTCGAGCTGGTGGGCGTCTACCACGCGGGCTACTCGCGGGGCAGCGCGCTCAACGTGGTGGTGGGCATCGACCAGGCGCGCGACCTGATGAACAACCTGCGCCGCTCGCCCAGGCGCGCGCTGGAGGGCACGACGCCGCTGGACGCGCTGGCCCGCGCCCGCGTGGCGAAGCGCGCGGAGGTGTCCGCCACGCCCTTCTTCCCCTTCGGCTCGCGCACCGCGGCGGTGTTCCCGCGCGCGGACGGCGCCCTGCTCTTCGCGCTGTATGCGCAGGACTTCCCGCGCCGCGTGTACCCGCTCGTGGTGATGGAGGACCTGCCCGTGGCCTCCGTGGACGAGGGCTTCGGGAAGGTGGGGCGCGTCTGGTTCGGAGGCGCGCGCGGCCTGCTGGAGCGCCCGCGCGCGGAGCAGGACGCGGAGCTGCAACAGCAGCTGGCCCGGCTGCTGGACGCCCTGCGCCGGGACGCGACGCTCGCGTTCTCGTATCAGGACTCGCTGCCGGGCTCGGACGAGTCCCGGCAGACCTTCGACACGTCGGCCCGGCTGGGCAAGACGCTGGACCGCACCATGGTCGCGCACCGAGAGCTGAGCGACGCGGCGGCGGAGCTGGCGGACCGCTTCGCGCCGGACACCATGGAGCCCGCGACGCGCTCGGACTCCGTGCTGAACAAGCCTCCGCCGCCCGGCGTCCACCTGGGCGTCGCGACCGAGCCGGGCGGCAGGCCTCCCCCGACAGACGCGCCGCCCCGCGACGCCGGAGCGCGCCAGCCCGCGAAGAGCCCGCAGAAAAAGGCGGCCAGGAACCCGGGAGTCAGGTAGGCCCTTCGGAAGGCAGGCGGCCGGGCGAGCGCCTTCCGAGAAAGACCGCGCGACCCCGGGAAGGCCCCTTCCGCCTCCCTACATTGGACAGGTGTGGAGGCCATGCCCGAACCCGCATCCGGAGCCGTGCATCCCGACCTGAGGACGGGCGAGCCCTCGCCCTGGCTGCGGCGGGTGCTCCGGGGGATGCTGGGGCAGGAGCGGCGCTTCTGGGTGCTGGTGGTGGGCGTGGGGCTCACCTCCGGGCTGGGCGCGGTGGCCCTGCTCGCGGTGCTGCGCTTCACCCAGCACCTGTTCTGGCAGACCCACACCGAGCACTTCCTGGAGGGCGCGCTCGCGTCGCCGGGCTGGCGCCGGTTCCTCGTGCCGGTGCTGGGCGGCGCGCTGGTGACGCTGGTGTCCCTGGTGGTGGGCCAGCCCCTGCGCGGCCACGGCACCGCGGGCATCATCGAGTCCATCTGGGTGAAGTCCGGCCGCCTGCCCTTCCCGCGCGCGCTGCTCCGCGGCTTCGTGTCCATCCTCGCGGTGGCGCTCGGGGCGCCGCTCGGCCGCGAGGGCGCGCTGCTCCAGACGGGCGCGGCCAGCGGCTCCGCGCTGTCCGGGTGGCTGCGGCTGGGGCCGGGCCAGGCGCGCGTGCTGGTGGCGTGCGGCGCCTCCGCGGGCATCGCGTCCGCGTACAACGTCCCCATCGGCGCGGCCCTCTTCGGCCTGGAGGTGCTGCTGGGCAGCTTCGCGCTGGAGCTGTTCGGCCCCATCGTCGTGTCGTGCGTGGTGGCGACGCTCGTGTCGCGCACGCTCATCGCGGACCACCCCAGCTACGTCATCCCCCACTACGCCCTCACCCACCCGCGCGAGCTGGTGCTGGCCATCCTCCTGGGCGTGCTCGTGGGCGGGGCGTCCGCGCTCTACGTGCGCGGCATCAACCTGGCGTCGGACCTGCTGGACAGGCTGCCGTCGTGGCTCACGCCGTTCATGCCGCTCGTCGCGATGACGGTGGTGGGCGCCACCGCCATCGCGGGGCCGTACCTCATGGGCAACGGCTACGACTCCGTGAACATGGCGCTGCACGGGACGCTGCCCCTGGCGCTGCTGCTCCTCCTGCCGCTGGCGAAGCTGGTGGTGACGTCGCTGTGCGCGGGCTCGGGGGTGCCGGGCGGGCTCTTCACCCCCTCCCTCTTCTTCGGCGCGCTCCTGGGCGGCGCGTTCGGGATGCTGGTGGAGCAGGCGCTCCCGGGCGGCGCGGCGCCCAGCGGGGCCTACGCGCTGCTCGGCATGGGCGCGGTGCTCGCGGGCACCACGCACGCGTCCGTGTCCGCGGTGCTGATGATCTTCGAGATGACCGGCGACTACGACCTCATCCTCCCGCTGATGCTCACCGCGGTGGTGGCCGCCGTCGTCAGCCGCCGGCTGGAGCCCGAGTCGCTCTACACGTCCGTGCTCGTGAAGCGCGACGTGCGCGTGCCCGCCTCCGTGCCGCACTGGCTGCGCGAGGAGGGGGTGCGCTCGCTCCTGTCCCCGGCCACGCAGCGCGTGCCCCCGGCCGCGTCCTTCGACGAGGTGGTGGTGCTGCTCCTGGAGCAGCCCGCGGGCGCGGACCTGTACGTCACCGACGCGGAGGGGCGCCTGCTGGGCGTCATCACCCTGGACGCGCTCAAGGGCCACCTGCCGGACCACTCCCTGCTCCAGGCCACCGTGGCCGCGGACGTGATGGACACCGGCGTGCAGCCCATCACCCCGGACCTGTCGCTGGCGGAGGTGGCCGCGAGGTTCGGCCACACGGAGCTGGAGCGGCTGCCCGTGGTGGACGGGCAGCGGCGCCTGCTGGGTTCGCTGTCCAAGGGCGACCTGCTCAAGCGGGGGCGCTTCTAGATGGAGCTGGAGCCCCGCACGCGCGCGTGGAGCATCGTCATCATGAGCCTCTTGTGCCTCGTGCTGACGTGGGTGCTGCTGCGCTCGCCGCCGCACCCCGGCCGGCACCGCCCCGAGGCGTCGGAGCCCGCCGGCGAGGAGCCCACCCGGGGCAACCCCTACCGGGGCTGGCCGCTCTTCCAGGGGTGGCCCGTGCCGCAGCCCCCGGACACGCCCCCGCCCCATGACGGGAAGCCGTCCGACGACGCGCCCCGCCAACGTTGAGGGGCCGCCAGCACCTCGCACCCCGGGGAGGGCCTGGAGCGGGCAACCGGGCAGGCTCCGCGTGAACTGCTTGCAAGCGCGAGGGCGGGGAGGAAGATGGCCACCGCCTTGGACGCCACTCCGTTCAACTTCGTCGCCATCGTGCTGTGTGTCTCCGTGGGAGCGGGCCTCCTGGGCTCGCTCCTGGGGCTCGGCGGTGGGCTCATCCTCATCCCCGTCCTCACGCTCGTGCTCAAGGTGGACATCCGCTACGCGGTGGGCGCCTCCATCGTGTCCGTCATCGCCACGTCCAGCGGCGCGGCGGCGGCGTACGTGCGCGACGGCCTGGCCAACATGCGCGTGGCCATGTTCCTGGAGCTGGCCACCGTGGCGGGCGCGGTGTCGGGCGCGATGCTCGCGGGCATGGTGGGCGGCCGCGCGCTGTACTTCCTCTTCGGCGCGGTGATGGCCTATTCGGCGCTCGCGATGCTGCGCAAGCTGCGCGAGGACGGCGCCCCCCGCGCGGAGCCCCCGCCGAACGCCTTCGCGGACCGGCTGGGGCTGCACGGCAGCTACTACGACGTGTCCACCGGCGGCGAGGTGTCCTACCGCGTGCACCGGCCGCTCGTGGGCCTGGGGCTCATGTACGTCGCGGGCACGGTGAGCGGCCTCTTGGGCATCGGCTCCGGCGCGCTGAAGGTGCCGGCCATGGACCTGGCGATGGGGCTGCCCATCAAGGTCTCCACCGCCACCAGCAACTTCATGATCGGCGTCACGGCGGCGGCCAGCGCGGGCATCTACTTCGCGCGCGGGGACATCGACCCGTTCATCGCCGGCCCCGTCTGCGTGGGCGTCACGCTGGGCGCCTTCATGGGCTCGCGCTTCCTCACCAAGCTCAAGAGCGGCTCGCTGCGCATGCTCTTCGTGGCCGTGCTGCTGTGGGTGTCATACGAGATGCTGTCCAAGGGGATCCACGGATGACCGCGCCCGCTGAACCTCCGTCGCCTCGGGAGGCGGCGGCCACCACCGCCGTCGCGCAGGAGGAGGTGGCCCCCCTCACGCCGGAGCTGCTCATCAGCCAGCTGTTGCGCGGCGGCGTGCTGCTCAGCCTGTCGCTCGTCGCCTGCGGCATGGTGATGACCTTCTTCCGCCACCCGGACTACTTCTCGTCGCGGGACGCGCTCCAGCGCCTCACCGACCCGGACGCCGCGCCGCACCGGCTGACGGATGTCTTCGAGGGCGTCATGGCCGTGCGCGGCCAGTCCTTCGTGATGGCGGGGCTCCTGGTGATGATCACCGTGCCCGTGCTGCGCGTGGCCCTGTCCCTGGGCATCTTCCGCGCCCAGAAGGACCGCACCTTCGCCGCCATCACCACGTGCGTGCTCGGGCTGCTGCTGCTCGCCTTCCTGCTGGGCGGCGTCGAGTAGTCCACACCGCAGTCCACCGGTTCGTCACATCCACGCGGCCTGGAAACGCCATACAACGCGCGCCCATGGCCGAACGCGATCTCCCCCTCCTCCTCGTGCGCCACGCCGTGGCCGAGGACTCCAACGCCCTGGGCGACGAGGCCCGCGCCCTCACGCCCCAGGGCCGCGCCGCCTTCCGTCAGCACGCGAAGAAGCTCGCGCGCCTCACGCCGCTCATGGGCATCATCACCAGCCCCCTGGTGCGCGCGGTGCAGACCGCGGAGCTGCTCGCGGACGCGCTCGGCCTGTCCCACGTGGAGGTCCACCCCGCGCTCGTCCCCATGAAGGGCGCGGCCCGCAACGTGCTCAAGCTGGGGCGGGACGTGGGCCCCGGCTGGGCGCTGGTGGGACACAACCCCTCCCTGGAGCGCGCCGCCGCGCTCGCGCTGGGCCAGCCCCTGCCGGACAAGCTGCGCAAGGGCTGCGCGGTCGCCCTGCGGGCCGACGGCCGCGGGTTCTCCCTGCAGTGGATGGCGGCGCCGGGGCGCTCCCTGCGACGCCCGTGAGCCACCCACACGGGCGCGGCGGACGTGACGCACTTGTTGCCAGCGCGTCACGTGGGCGCGAAGCGGTGCGCGCACAGTACGTGCCCGCCATGTCCCACGTACTCATCGTCGACGACGAGCGCGACCTCGCCGAGCTCATCGACTTCAACCTGCGCGGCGCGGGCTTCACCACCCACGTGGCCTTCACCGGGGAGGCGGCGCTCGCCGCCGCTCGCGAGCAGTCCCCGGACGTGGTGCTGCTGGACCTGATGCTGCCGGACCTGTCCGGCATCGAGGTCTGCCGCCACCTGCGCGCCAACCCCCGCCTGCGCGACGTGCTCATCGTCATGCTCACCGCCAAGAGCGAGGAGGCGGACCGCATCCGGGGCTTCGAGGTCGGCGCGGACGACTACGTCGTCAAGCCCTTCTCCGTCCGCGAGCTGGTGCTCCGGCTCAAGGCCATCCTCCGGCGCACCTCCGCGCCCCAGGAGGGCGCGCCGCCCCTGGCGCTGGGCCCCCTGCGCCTGGACGTCACCCAGCACCGCTTCTTCGTCGAGGACAAGGAGACGCCCCTCACCGCGCTGGAGTTCCGCCTGCTGGAGTTCCTCATGGCCCGGCTGGGCCGGGTGCAGACGCGCGAGCAGCTCCTGGAGCAGGTCTGGGGCCTGTCCAGCGCCCTGGAGACCCGCACCATCGACACCCACGTGATGCGCCTGCGCGACAAGCTGGGCCCCGCGCGCTCCCTCCTGGAGACGGTGCGCGGTGTGGGCTACCGCATCGTGGACCCGGCCGCGGGGTAGGTCCGGAGGCGCTTCCGTTGCCCATTTGTCACGCGAGGGCCGTCAAACGGCCACATCCGACCCATAGATCGTCACGCGTTCTCGACACCCCCGAGACGCCCGCCGACCTTCTATGCGCCCATTCCTCGTTGCCCTCACCCTGTTGAGCTCCAGCGCCGCCATGGCCCAGGCTGCCCCCTCCCAGGAAGCGCTCCCCACCCCGCCGGCCTCCGAGCCGCGCGAGGCCGTGGAGCCCTCCGCCGCGGAGGCCCAGGCGCCCGCCGGAGCGCCTCCCCCGCGCGCCAACGCGCCCACCGTCCCGGAGCTGTCGCCCTCCATCGACGAGCGGCTGACGGCGGACGAGCACCGCTTGGAGGCGCTGGAGGAGCAGAGCACGGAGACGAAGAGCGACCTGTCCGCGCTCAAGAAGCTGCGCTTCTCCGGCTACATCCAGGGCCGCTACCAGTACCAGCAGGACCTGGATGCCAGCGGCGCGGGCGGCTCCAGCCGCTTCGGCATCCGCCGGGGTCGCCTCAAGGCCACGTACACCGGCGACGTCGCCCAGCTCATGCTGCAGATCGACGCGGTGCCCGCGGGCGTGACGCTCAAGGACGCGGAGGCCACCCTCTTCGTCCCCGGCACGAAGCAGCAGCTGTCCGTCACCCTGGGCCAGATGAAGTGGCCCTTCGGCTACGAGGGCCCCCAGTCCTCCAGCGACCGCGAGTTCCCCGAGCGCAGCCGCGTGGTGCGCAACCTGCTCCCCAGCGAGCGCGACCGCGGCGCGAAGGTGAACGGCCGCTACAAGTTCCTGCGGCTCGCGGTGGGCGTCTTCGACGGCAACGGCACCGACAGCGGCACCACCCAGGACAACGACAAGGAGAAGGACGTCGTCGGCCACCTGGGCTTCGACCTGAAGTGGCTCGCCGGCGGCATCTCCGGCTGGTACGGCCACGACCTGGGCCGGCTGCCCACGGACCCCTTCCGCCGCGCGTACGAGCGGACCCGCGTCGGCGCGGACCTCCAGGCCTACTTCGACGTGGTGCCCCTGGGCGGCACCTCCATCAAGGGCGAGTTCATCGCGGGCCGCACCTACGGCGCCGCCAACAACGCCACCCACCTGGATGTGCCCGCGCACGGCTGGTACCTGCTGCTCGTGCAGAACATCGGGCTGAACGACGCGGTGGGCGTGCGCTACGACGCCTTCGACCCGCACAACGGCCAGGCGGACGCCGCCGCCGGAGAGGTGCCGGGCGCGGACAACACCGTGGAGACGGTGGGCGTCGTCGTCCAGCACCACTTCGGGGAGAACCTGAAGCTCTCCGCCAGCTACGAGCTCCCCATGACGCACGCCGTGGCCCAGGCCTTGGACCCGCACGACAACCTGTTCACCCTGCAGATGCAGGCCCGTTTCTAGAGGAGTCACCTCCATGAAGAAGACACTGCTTTCCAGCCTCGTCGCCTTCGGGCTCGCCGTCCTCCCGCTCACCGCCCGGGCAGGCACGGTGACCGTGAAGGGCTCGGACACCATGGTCATCCTCGTCCAGCGCTGGGCCGAGGCGTTCATGAAGAAGAACCCCGCCACGAAGATCCAGGTGACGGGCGGCGGCTCCGGCACGGGCCTGGCGGCCCTGCAGAACGGCACCACGGACATCGCCATGTCCAGCCGCGAAATCAAGGAGGCGGAGGAGGAGAAGCTCCGCGCCCGCTACAACACCCCGCCCACCGCCGTGTCCGTGGCCAGGGACGGCGTCACCTTCTACGTCAACGAGTCCAACAAGGTGGACGCGCTCACGGTGGAGCAGCTCAAGGACATCTACCTGGGCGACACCACGTCCTGGAAGGCCGTGGGCGGCGCGGACGCCCCCATCGTCCTGTACTCGCGGGAGAACTCCTCCGGCACCTACGTGTTCGTGAAGGACACGGTGCTGGGCGGGGACGACTTCGCGGCCGCCGCGCAGACGCTCCCGGGCACCGCCGCCGTCGTCAACGCGGTGTCCAAGGAGAAGAACGGCATCGGCTACGGGGGCGCCGCGTACGCCAAGGGCATCAAGGAGCTGAAGGTGAAGAAGGGCAGCGACGCCTTCGCCCCCACCGCGGAGAACGTGAAGAGCGGCAAGTACCCGCTGTCGCGCGACCTCTTCTTCTACCTGCGCAACAAGCCCTCCGGCGAGGCGAAGGCCTTCATCGACTTCGCGCTGTCCGCGGAGGGTCAGGCCATCGTCACCCAGGTCGGCTACTTCCCTGTGAAGTAGTCGCCGTCACGCGATTGTCACCCGGCGCGGGGGTCCCATGTTGGATAGACAGGCCGTCATGCAGGAGCAGGACCTCGCGCCCCCGGTGGCGCTGCCCACGCTGTCGCCCGCGGCCCGGCGGCGGCAGCTGAAGGAGCGGGCCATCGCCGGGCTCATCACGGGGGTGGCCTTCACCGGCATCGCCGCGCTGGTGCTCATCCTCGTCTTCGTGGCGAAGGAGGCGCTGACGCTCGTCACCGACCCGGCGGCGCGCGAGGAGGCCAGCTTCTCCAGGATGTTCCTCCCGCAGCTGGTGCGGAAGGGGAAGCCCCTGGCCTACGTGTGGCAGCCGGTGTCCGGCGTGCCCAAGGTCAGCATGATCCCGCTCTTCATCGGCACGCTGAAGACGACGCTGGTGTCCATGGTGGTGGCCGTGCCGCTGGGCATCTTCGGGGCGCTCTTCGCCGCGGAGTTCGCCCCCCGCCGCCTGCGGGAGGTGCTCAAGCCCACCATCGAGCTGCTGGCCGGCATCCCGTCCGTGGTGCTGGGCTTCTTCGCGCTGATGGTGATGGCCACCTTCCTCCAGGAGGCCTTCGGCTTCACGTCCCGGCTCAACGCCGTGGTGGCGGGGCTGGGCCTGGCGCTGGCCATCGTGCCGGTCATCTTCACGGTGACGGAGGACGCGCTCACCGCCGTGCCGCGCAGCTACCGCGAGGCGTCCCTGGCGCTGGGCGCCACGCCCTGGGAGACGGCGTGGAAGGTGGTGCTCCCGGCGGCGGCCCCCGGCATCCTCGCCGCGTGCGTGCTGGGCTTCGGGCGCGCCATCGGCGAGACGATGATCGTCCTCATGGCGTCCGGCAACGCGGCCATCGTGTCCTGGAAGCTGGGGGACTCCGTGCGCTCGCTGTCGGCCACCATCGCCGCGGAGATGGGCGAGGTGGTGGTGGGCAGCCCGCACTACGCGCTGCTCTTCTTCATCGGCGTGGAGCTGTTCCTCTTCACCTTCGTGCTCAACATGCTCGCCGGGGTGTGGACGCGGAAGGTCATCCAGCGGCTCAAGGGAGGTGCGGGGTGAAGCACACCACGCGCAAGGTCGTGGGCCTGTCGCTCGTGTCGCTCACGGGGCTGGCCGCGCTCGTCATCGTGGCCATGCTGGCCCTCATCCTCCTGGACGTCGTCCAGGGAGGCTGGAGCCACCTCTCCTGGCGCTTCCTCACGGAGGCGCCCACGGACGGGATGATGGGCGGCGGCATCTTCCCCGCCCTCTTCGGCACCGCGGCGCTCACGCTGCTCATGACCCTGGCGGTGATGCCGGTGGGCGTGCTCACCGCCGTGTACCTGCACGAGTACGCGCCTCCCTCCAGCCTCCTGGCCCGCGCGGTGCGCGTGGCGGTGGCGAACCTGGCGGGCGTGCCCTCCATCGTGTTCGGCCTCTTCGGCCTGGGCTTCTTCATCCTCTTCGTGGGCAGGGGGCTGGACCACGCGCTGGGGTACCAGGAGCTGCACTGGGCCCAGCCGGGCATCCTCTGGGCGTCGCTGACGCTGGCGGTGCTCACCCTGCCCGTCGTCATCGTGTCCACGGAGGAGGCCCTGCGCGCCGTGCCGCAGGAGCAGCGCACGGCGAGCCTCGCGCTGGGGGCCACCCAGTCCCAGACGCTGGCGCGGGTGGTGCTGCCGGGCGCGCTGCCGGGCATCCTCACCGGCGCGGTGCTGGCCATCTCCCGCGGCGCGGGCGAGGTGGCCCCCATCCTCTTCACCGGCGCGGCGTACTTCCTGCCGGACCTGCCCACCGGCCTGAACTCCCAGTTCATGCACCTGGGCTACCACACGTACGTGCTGGCCACGCAGTCGCCGGACGTGGAGGCCACCCGCCCGCTGCTGTACGCCACGGTGCTGGTGCTGCTGCTGCTCACCTTCGCCCTGAACCTGGTCGCGGTCCTCATCCGCACGCGCACGCGCCGCAAGGCCGCGGCCGGCCACTGACGCTCCCTCCCCGCCCATGCCCCTCTCCTCCGCCACGCCGCGCAACAAGATGGAAGCCCGCGAGCTCACCCTGCGCTACGGCAGCAAGGTGGCCATCAAGCAGGTGAGCCTGATCATCCCCGAGCACCGGGTGACGGCGCTCATCGGCCCGTCCGGCTGCGGCAAGTCCACCTTCCTGCGCTCGCTCAACCGGATGAACGACCTCATCCCGGGCGCCCACCACGACGGCTCCGTCTTCCTGGACGGCCAGAGCATCCACGACCGCTCGCTGGACGTGGTGGACCTGCGCCGGCGCGTGGGCATGGTCTTCCAGAAGTCCAACCCCTTCCCCAAGTCCATCTTCGAGAACGTCGCCTACGGCCTGCGCGTGGGCGGCCTCAAGGACAAGGCGAGGCTGGCCGCGCGGGTGGAGAAGTCCCTGCGGGGCGCGGCGCTGTGGGACGAGGTGAAGGACCGGCTGGACGAGAGCGCCCTGGGCCTGTCCGGCGGCCAGCAGCAGCGCCTGTGCATCGCGCGGGCCCTGGCGGTGGAGCCGGAGGTGCTGCTCATGGACGAGCCCGCGTCCGCGCTGGACCCCATCGCCACGGCCAAGATCGAGGAGCTCATCCACGAGCTCAAGGCCACGTACACCATCGCCATCGTGACCCACAACATGCAGCAGGCCGCCCGCGTGAGCGACCGGACGGCTTTCTTCTACATGGGGGAGTTGGTGGAGTGCGGTCCCACGGAGCAGATCTTCACCAACCCCCACGAGAAGCGCACGGAGGACTACGTCACCGGGAAGTTCGGCTGAAAGAGCCCGCGCGCGCGACGGAGCAGGACGACATGGCGGCCACGCACACCGACAAGGCATTCGAGCAGGACCTGCGCAACCTGCGCGAGAAGCTGCTGGCCATGGGGGCCAAGGTGGAGACCCTCATCTCCCAGAGCACCAAGGCCCTCACCGACCGGGACTCCACGCTGGCGGAGCAGGTGGTGGGCGCGGACCGCGAGGTGAACCGGCTGGAGGTCGACATCGACGACCTGTGCCGCCGCATCCTCGCGCTGCGCCAGCCGGCCGCGTCCGACCTGCGCCTCATCACCACGGCGCTGAAGATCGTCACCGACCTGGAGCGCATCGGCGACCTGGCGGTGAACATCGCCGAGCGCGCCATGGACCTGAACCAGGTGCCGCCCCTGGCGCCCTACGTGGACACGCCGAAGCTGGCGGAGCTGGCGCAGCAGCAGGTGAAGAGGGCCCTGGACGCGTTCGTGTCCGGGGACGCGGCCAAGGCGGAGGACGTCCTCAAGGGGGATGACCTGCTGGACGCCCTCTTCCTCAAGATCTTCAACGAGCTGCTGGCCTACATGATGGAGGACTCGCGCAACATCCGCCGGGCCACGGCGTTGATGTTCATCGCGAAGCACCTGGAGCGCATTGGCGACCACGCGCTCAACGTGGCGGAGATGGTCATCTACATGGTGCGCGGCAAGGACGTGCGCCACCCGCGCAGCCGCGACCTGGAGTAGGCGCGGCTTCACGGCGGTGTCACGGCGAGTTGGCCGTCCCGCCGCCCCGCCGCCCCGGTCCCGCCTCGTGGGGCCTCTAGGGTGGCGACATGCTCATCGCCTCCAGCCTCCTCCTGGCCGCGTCCGCAGTGGGCCTCGTGGCCCTCCTCCTCCAGGCGCTGTTCGTGCGCCGCCACCGCCGCGCCGCCCCCCCGGCCCCCACGCGCAAGCCCGGCCTGTCCATCCTCAAGCCCCTGTGCGGCGTGGATGATGACCTGGAGGCCAACCTCGCCCAGTTCGCGCGGCTGCCCTACCCCACCTACGAGGTGCTCCTGGGCGTGAAGGACGCGCGCGACCCGGCCTGGGCGGTGGCGCGGGCCGCGGAGGCGAAGTGGCCCCACGTGATGCGCGCGGTGCTCCAGGAGGGCGAGCCCGGCCTCAACCCCAAGGTGAACCAGCTGGTGACGCTGTCGTCGGAGGCCCGCTACGACCTCTGGGTGGTGAGCGACAGCAACACCCGCGTGGGCGCAGGCTACCTGGAGGAGATCGCCGCGGCCTTCGAGGACCCCACGGTGGGCTGCGTGACGCACCCGGTGGCGGGCCTGGGGGAGCGGAGCTTCGGTTCGCTCCTGGACAACCTGCACCTGTCCTCCAGCGCGGCGGCGGGGATGATCGCCGCGAAGCACGTGGCGGACCGCGACATCGTGGTGGGCAAGTCCATGGCGCTGCGCCGCGAGGACGTGGAGGCGCTGGGCGGCTTCTTCTCCGTGAAGGACGTGCTGGCGGAGGACTACGTCATCGGCCAGTGGGTGACGCGCAAGCTGGGCAAGCGCGTGGTGCTGGCGCACGCCCCTGTCTTCAACGTGTCCCTGCGCAAGAGCGTGGACGCCTTCTTCCAGCGCTACCTGCGCTGGAGCGTCATCCACCGCACAGCGGTATCGCCCTCGACGTACCTCGCGCAGGCGCTCCTCAACCCGGCTCCGCTCGCGGTGCTGGGCGCGCTCCTCCACCCGTCCGCCCTCACCGGCCTGGCGGCGCTGGCGGTGGCGCTGGGCAAGGTCTGGGTGGACGTGGCGGTGTTCCGCTCGCTGAGGCCGCAGCCGGTGGGCTTGCGCGCGGCGCCCGCGGTGCTGGTCAAGGACGCCCTGCTCTTCGCCGCGTGGTGGCACGGCGCGTTCAGGCGCACGGTGGACTGGCGGGGCACGCGGCTGCGCGTGGTCGCCGGCACGCGCCTGGTGCCCCTGCGCGCGCGGAGCACGCCCGCCGCGGGGTGGCTCCCCAGCAACGGGGTGGGGTGAACGCCGCGGGCGCGACGCTTGATGGACCTTCGTACAGCACTTCGTCGTGCAACCCTCGCCGCACGCGACCCCGATGCCTATCTCCTTGAGCATGCCCTCCCTGAAGCTGGCGCATCTTTCGGATCTCCACCTGGACATGAGCCGCGAGAGCGACGCCTCCGCGTCCTCACTGGTGAAGGCCCTGGTGGCGCAGGAGGTGGATCACGTGGTGGTCACGGGAGACCTCACGCACCGTGGCTCGCACGCCGAGTTCCAGCGCTTCCGTGAACACTTCGCGCCCTGGCTGGAGACCGGGCGCCTCACCTTCATCCCCGGCAACCACGACCGGCCCGGCGAGGACGTGGGCAGCGGGTTCATGCAGGGTCGCAAGGTCCACACGGTGGAGACGGCGGGACTCTTCCTGGTCTGCGTGGACTCCACCGGGGAGCACAACCGCAACTACTTCCACAGCCACGGAGAGCTGACGGAGGGCGTCGTGGACGAGGTGGACCGGGCGCTGGGGGCCGCGCCCGGGGACGCGCTGGTGGCGGTGCTGCTGCACCACCACGTGCTGCCGCTGCCGCTGGAGAGCTTCCCGGAGTGGATCGCCACCAGGCTCGGGCTGCCCCACGCGTCGGAGCTCGCGTTGGGAAGTCGACTGCTGGAGCGCGTGGGCGGCCGGTGCGACCTGGTGCTGCACGGCCACCGGCACGTCCCCAGCGAGGCGGACCTGGGCCGCCCGGGCGAGCGCGCGTTGCGCGTCTACAACTCGGGCAGCAGCACGGACCTGATGCGCTTCCGCGTCTTCAGCCATATGGCCGGGCAGCTGGTGAGCGAGCCCGCGTGGTGCCAGGCATCGGAGCCGGCGAAGCCGCGCACGGCGGTGCACAACGTCAGGCCCGCCCTCCAGTACCTGGTGGGCCAGCTGGGCATGGCGCTGTTCTAGGGCTCGCCCGGCCGCCTGCTTCCGGACGAACCGACGCGCACGCGGTCGCGAATGCCCGTGGCCCCCGGGAGGTTCTCCCCAGGTCAGGAGGATGCTTGGGGCGACTCGCGGTGGACGACGGTTCTCGGAAGGTCCTGGTCGTGGACGACGACGCGGACTGGCGGGAGTTCCTCCGGGTGAGCCTGGAGGACCTCGGCTATGAGACCACCGAGGCGGCGGACGGCCAGGAGGCGCTCGACTCGCTGAAGCGGGGCGAGCGCTTCGGGGTCATGCTGCTGGACCTGAACATGCCGGGCATGAGCGGCCTGGAGGTGGTGGCGAAGCTGCCGCGCGCGGCGACGAACCCGCGCATCGTCTTCCTCACCTCCGCGGCGGCCCAGGATGTGGGCAGCGCGCTCATGTCCGGTCCCCACTACTACCTGCCCAAGGGAGCGAGCCGCGACCAATTGTCGCTGCTTCTACAGTCGCTGGGGGTGTAGGACAGGAGGCGCCCCCGCCGACGCTGGCGGGGGTCCACCCGCGTGGAGGTCCGCCATCGTCACGGAGCTCGTCATCATCCTGCTGCTGGTGCTGGCCAACGGCGTCTTCGCGGGCGCCGAGCTGGGCCTCCTCTCCGTGCGCAAGACGCGGCTGAAGGAGCTGCTGGAGCAGGGCAACAAGTCCGCCAGGGCGGTGGCGGCGCTGCGGGATGATCCGGAGCGGCTGCTCGCCACGGTGCAGATCGGCATCACGGTGATTGGCTCCACGGCGGCGGCCTTCGGCGGCGCGAGCATCGCGCAGCGGCTGGCGGTCCTGCTGGCCGGGCTGGGCGTGCCGGAGGCCACCGCGAGCCAGGTGGCGTTCGCGGGGGTGGTCGCGCTGGTGTCGTACCTGTCGCTGGTGCTGGGGGAGCTGGTCCCCAAGTCCCTGGCGCTGCGCTTCTCCGAGCAGTACGCGCTGACGCTGGGCCGGCCGCTCAAGGCGCTCGCGTGGGTGATGCGGCCCCTGGTGTGGTTCCTCACCGCGAGCTCCAACGTGGTGCTGAAGCTCTTCGGGGACAAGACGAACTTCTCCGAGTCGCGCCTGTCGCCGGACGAGCTGCTCCAGCTGGTGGAGGAGGCGTCGAAGCAGGGCACGCTGGATCCGCGCGCGGGGGAGATCGCGTCGCGGGCCTTCGAGCTGGGGGACCTGACGCTGGGCGAGGTGATGGTGACGCGCGAGCACATCGTCGCGCTGCGCCGCCACGCGAGCAACGAGGAGATCCGCCAGGTGCTGCTGGAGCACGGGCACTCGCGGATGCCGGTGTACGAGGGCACGCTGGACAACGTGGTGGGCTACATCGTGGCCAAGGACCTGCTGGGCGTGGCCTGGGAGGGGCACCTCATCGTCCTGGAGGACGTGCTGCGCCCGCCGCTGTTCCTGGTGGAGTCCATGCGCGCCATCGCGGCGATGAAGGAGCTCCAGCGCCGGCGGATGCAGTTGGCCGTGGTGGTGGACGAGCACGGCGGCGTGGTGGGGCTGGTGACGGTGGAGGACCTGGTGGAGGAGCTGGTGGGGGACATCCTCAGCGAGTCCGAGACGCCCGAGGAGCGCGTGCGGCGCGAGGGCCCCACCGTCGCGGTGGTGCAGGGCGAGGCGAGCCTGCGCGAGGTGAACCGCGCGCTGGGGCTGGAGCTGGAGGAGAGCGAGGACTACTCCACCGTCGCGGGGCTGTGCATCGCGCTCGCGGGGGGCGCCATCCCTGAGCCGGGCGCGCGGCTGTCCCTGCCGGACGGCACGGTGCTGGAGGTGGTGGAGGCCTCGCCGCGCCGGGTGCGCGAGGTGCGCGTCCACCTGCCGGAGCAGCCCGCGCAATCGGAGGCATGACCCGCGTCGAAGTGTTCCATTCGAATCGGACACGTGCCCTGGGATCGCGTTGCTGCCGCAGCGCCCGGTCTCTGATATGCGCGAGGGACCTTTCCCCGCCCCCGGGAGGCTCGCGCCGCGGATGTCGTCATCCCCTCCACGTATCGCCTTCGCCATCGAGACGACGCTCGGCAACGCGGTGTTCCTGCACAACCTCCAGCGGGCCATGGCGCGCCGCGATGACGTCGTGCCGGTGTGGCTGCCCATCGACGAGCACGCGGATGACGTCTGGGAGCAGCTGCCGCTGGTGCGCTCGCGGCTGTCGGTGCGCGGGGGGCTGCGGGCGCGCAGCGCGCTGCACCGGGCCTCCGCGCGGGAGCCGGTGCGGGCCGCGGTGGTGCACACGCAGCGGCTGGCGCACCTGGCGCACGACTTCATGCGCCAGGTGCCGAGCGTCATCTCCACGGACGCGACGCCGAGCGGGCTGGAGGACTACCTGCGCTACTACGGCCTGCGCACGCAGCACGCGGGCTGGGTGGGCCGGGCGAAGCACGCGCTGCACCGGCGCACGTACGCCATCGCGAAGGGGATGCTGTCCTTCTCGCAGTTCACCAAGCGCTCGCTGGTGGAGGAGTACGGCGTGCCGGACGCGAACGTGCACGTCGTGTGGCCCAGCGTGGACACGGCGCTGTGGCGGCCCGCGCCGGAGAAGAAGCCCGGGGACGGCGTGGTGCGGCTGCTCTTCGTGGGAGGAGACCTGGGGCGCAAGGGCGGCAAGCTGCTCTTGCGCTGGGCGCGGGAGACACGGCGAAGGAACTGGCTGCTGGACGTGGTGACGTCCGCCTCCTTCGAGGCGCCGCCGGGGGTGCGCGTCCACGTGGGGGTGAAGCCGAACTCGCCGGAGCTGATCCGCCTGGCCCAGGCGGCGGACCTCTTCGTGCTGCCGACGATGGCGGACATGTCGTCCTGGGCCATCGCGGAGGCGAAGGCGGCGGGCCTGGCGGTGGTGACGACGCCCGCCGGCGGCGTGGGGGAGCTGGTGCGCGACGGCGTGGACGGGCGCGTCGTGCCGGTGGGCGACTACGCGGCGCTGGCGAACACGCTGGACGCGCTGGTGCAGCAGCCGGACACCCTGGCGGCCATGGGACGGGAGTCGCGCCGCATGGCGGAGCAGCACATGGACCTGGACGCGACGTGCGCGCGGATGCTCGCGTTCATCCGCCAGGTGACGGGCGTCTGAGCGGAGGACCATGCGCCGCCTCCATCCCGCCCTGGAACATGTCCACCCGCAGGCCCGGGGCGGCCCGATGGACCGCCAGCTCCGGATCACCCTGCACTTCCACCCGGATGCCATCTTCGAGGGCGGCGGCGTCCTGGCGGCGATGCGGCGGGACGGCCTGTACCGCTCCCAGTTCGAGACGCGCACGAGCAACGGAGGGCTCACGGCGTTTCCCGGCGGTGCCCGCTGGCGGTGGGAGAGCCGCCTCTTCAACGGCTTCTATGACGCGCGCCACGCCAGTGAGCGCCCCAAGTATGGCTCGCTCGACTTCCGGCGCGACCCATACGGCGGCTCGCCGCGCTTCGGCTCCAGCTACTTCCGGCTCACGGAAGGCGCGCTGGACCGCGCCAGCTTCTGCTTCCCGGACAGCGTCTTCGAGCCCACGTCCTTCGGGACCTCCGAGCGGATGGCCCTGGTTGGCCTGGCGGAGGCCGCGCGGTTCGAGGATCCGCTGGACTGGTACATCGAGGCCCACGTCCATGGCGACCTCCGGATTCCGGAGGACATCGAGGCCCTGGTGCTCGACCCCAGCTACGCGGGGACCCCCGTCGAGGACGAGGCGCGCGCGCTGGGCGTCCGCGTGGAGTGGCATCCGGGCCATGCCGTCACGTTGAGCACGCTGCGCCAGCACCCGGGCTACCGGGGCGAGGACACCCTCCGGCTCGCGGAGCGGCTCGCGGAGGACGAGCGCCTCACGCCGCGCATCCTGGGCCGGGCGCGCGCGGACGCGTCGGTGGAGCCGCAGCAGCTCAAGAAGCTCTGGCATTGCACGGCCCGCTTCGGACGAGCCTGGGACTGGCCCGCTCCGCCCCAAAGCTGAGGTCTGGGCTCCCGGACACCCGTGCGCTGGGCCTGGAATGCGTGCTTGCGTCGCCTGGGGACTTCGGTTACTCCTCCGGCACCGGAAAGCGGTTCTGCGCGATTAGCTCAGCTGGATAGAGCGTTGGCCTCCGGAGCCAAAGGCCGCAGGTTCGAATCCTGCATCGCGCGCAGACGTAAGGGCCCGGAATCATTGGGAGAAATCCCAGGGATTCCGGGCCTTTGCCTTTCCGCGTGGCGGCTCGTGCACAGCGGGCGCGGGCTCCTGTCCGCTCGCCGCGTGTGATGGACTAGACCTGGGGGACATGAACCGCGCTCCCCTGCTATCCGCTGGTCTCCTCGCCGCCTGCCTGGCCTGCACGGAGTCACCCCGGACGCCCGAGGCGTCCCCCGCCCCGAGCCCGACCATGCCCACCCCGCCCAAGCCCGCCCCGCCGCCTGCCCCACCTGCCTCCAAGCCGAGCGGGGTCAGCGCTCCGGCCGCGGCGTCGTGCTCGGCGAGCCGCCTGAACCCCATCCCCAGGCCCCCCGCGAAGCCCCTGCCCCCGGCCGTGGCGTCCATGCGCGAGCGCATCATCAAGGCCGCCGTGGCGTGCGACTACGCGGGCCTCCAGAAGCTGGGCGACGAGAAGGGCCAGAGCGTGCGCTTCTCCTACGACCCCGACCAGGACATGGCCACCACCTGGCGCATCCAGGAGGAGTGGCAGGAGAGCCCGCAGCCGGTGCTGGCGCGGCTGGTCCACGTCCTCAACCTCCCCTTCTTCCAGGAGGGGGACGTCTACTGGTGGCCCACCGCCTTCCGCAAGGACGCCACCGACGGGGACTTCGCGCTGCTCCAGGGCATCTACCCGGACGAGATGATCGCCGACATGCGCAAGGAGAAGAGCTACATCGGCATGCGCGTGGGCATCTCCGCGGACGGGGACTGGCAGGCCGCCATCCAAGGTGACTGAGGCCCTCCGCGGCGCCCCCTCCCTCCGAAGCGCCGCCACGCTGGCCGTGCTTCACGAGCCCTGACGCGTCCACGCCTCGGGTGCGTCCGCGCCAGACGGATGGGTCAGGAATGCCCTCCAGGAAATCTTTGGATTCAAGGCAGCTCGGCTTGCCTGCCGTGGCCGGTCCCGTGCAAAACGCACGGCGCACCCCCGGCCCCAGGTCAAGGGAGTTCGCTCCATGGATGAAGTCATTGTTCAGCTGAAGGCATTGGCCCTGACTGAAGCGCTCCCCCTGCTGCTCAAGGTCATCGGGGCGCTGTTCCTCTGGTTCATCGGGCGGACGATCATCGCCGGCTTCCGCAAGGTGCTGGACCTGGGCCTTCAGCGGCGGCAGCTGGACCCCACGCTGATCCGCTACGTCGGGTCGCTCTTCACCGGCACGCTCACGCTGATGCTGATCGTCGGCATCCTGGGGCTGATGGGCGTGGAGACGACGTCCTTCGCCGCGTTGATCGCCGCCGCGGGCATCGCGATCGGCGCCGCGTGGTCCGGCCTGCTGGCCAACTTCGCCGCGGGCGTCTTCCTCCTGGTGCTGCGCCCCTTCCGCGTGGGCGAGGAGATCGAAGCCGGCGGCGTCGTGGGCATCGTCCAGGAGATCGGCCTGTTCGTCACCACGCTCGACACGTCCGACAACGTGCGGATCGCCGTGGGCAACAACCAGATGTTCAGCGACAACATCATCAACTACAGCCACCACCCGCACCGCAAGATGACGGTCAAGGTGCCGCTGATGTACGGCGTGGACGTGCGGGTGCTGCAGCAGGCCCTGCTGGAGCGCCTGCCCGCGGTGAAGGGCGTCCAGTCCACGCCCGAGCCCCAGGTGGAGATCGCGGAGTTCACCGTCCAGGGTCCCATCCTCGCGGTGTGCATCTTCTGCAAGCCCACCGAGTTCAACGACACGCAGGCCAACGTCGGCGATGCGATCGCGGAGGTCCTCCTGGCCGTGGGCTACACCGTTCCCATGCCGGCGCTGCTGGCCGCGCCGCCGCCGCCGCTCGCGAAGGCGGGCTGAGCGCAGGACCGGAGGGCTCAGCGCGAGACGCCCCGAGCCGGCGTCCCGCCTGAGCCCCCTCCAGGCGGGGGGACGCCCTCGCGAGCAGGTTCCCCTCGGAGCGACACCGTGAGTCCTTCCGGTGGCATGTTCGGGGATCCCATCACTTCCAATAAATACTCGAATTCACTCGGACTTCCGGCAGGGCGCCCCCATGACAGCTCGGCTGCCCACGGAATACTGTGGCCAGTGTGAATTTGCCCCACCCTCCCGCTTCTCCCGAGAGAGCAGCACAGGGCGTCAAGCTCAAGTCAGCAGCAGGCCTGACCTCTCGCGCACGCCGATCCCGCTGTGGCGCCCTCGAGTGCGGAGTCCATGAGCCGAGCCAGGCGCTGTCGAAGCGCTGCACCGCCCTCTTCAACGTGCCCATGGCCGTACGCCTGGACGGCCCTCTCGACGTGGCCGTCCTGGAGCGTGCCCTGCGCGAGGCGGTGCGCCGTCACGAGGTGCTGCGCCCCCCCTCCCGCGAGGACGCTTCCGGCCCCGTGCAGGTGGTGTCTCCGGAGCCCGTGCTCACCCTGGAGCGCAGGGACCTCACGGGCGCGCCTCCGGATGACGCCTGGCGCCTGGCGCGTGAGGCCCCGTCGTGGAGAGGCTGCGGAGGCTCCGCGCACGTGCGTCGCGCTCGTCCACGGGGAGCTGAAGCCCGCCGCTCCGGATGGGAGCGGCGCGGGAATTCCGCGCCCAGGAAGCCAGGAGCACCGCACGGATCATCCAGCGCGCTCCTTGGTGGCCCCAACTCGTCAGGGCCTCACCTGAGATCCGGCTTTTCGGGTCGGGTGGCCGCGCCGACGTCAGAGCCTCCTCCTATGGTGGGGGCCGTAAACACGGGGATTTACTCACCCCGTGTGATGCCTCAGGAGCGCCGAGCCGTCCTCATGACACGTCATGTTGTTAGCGAATAATGTAGCCACCGCGAGCAAGCCCACCGCCGCACTCCCCCCGTGAGAGCGGCGCGTAACGGCAATCCGGTATCAGCAGCAGTCCGAGTTCTCACGAGCCCCACCGTCCCGGGTGGCGCTCGTGCGTAATGGCATCCCCGAGTGCGGAGTACATGAGATGAGCCAGGAGCTGTCGAAGCGGATCGCGAACCTCTCACCGGAGAAGCGCGCCGAGTTGCTCAAGAAGATGGCCGCGCAGAAGGCCTCCGCCGGCGCCTCCGCCCAGGGCCTCATCCCGGTGCAGGACCGCTCGCGTCCGCTGCCCCTCTCCTTCGCGCAGCAGCGCCTCTGGTTCATCGACCAGCTTCAGCCCGGCACCTCGCTCTTCAACGTGCCCATGGCCGTGCGCCTGGACGGCCCTCTCGACGTGGCCGTCCTGGAGCGCGCCCTGCGCGAGGTGGTGCGCCGCCACGAGGTGCTGCGCACCACCTTCCGCGAGGACGCTTCCGGCCCCGTGCAGGTGGTGTCCCCGGAGCCCGTGCTCACCCTGGAGCGCCGGGACCTCACGGGCGCGCCTCCGGATGACGCCTGGCGCCTGGCGCGTGAGGCCGCGGCGCAGCCCTTCGATCTCGCCAGGGGGCCGCTGCTGCGCGCGCTGCTGCTGACGTCCGCGCCAGCGGAGCACCTCCTCGTCGTGGTGGTGCACCACATCGTCTCGGACGGTTGGTCCATGACGCTGCTGGTGCGCGAGGTGGCGCTCCTCTACGGCGCGCTCGCGCGTGGACAGGCGGCGCCGCTGCCGCCGCTGGGCATTCAGTACGCGGACTTCGGCGTCTGGCAGCGCGAGTGGTTGCAGGGGCCCCGGCTGGAGAAGCAGCTCGATTACTGGAAGCGCCAGCTGGCCGGCGTGCCCTCCGCGCTGGAGCTGCCCACCGACCTTCCCCGTCCCGCCACCCGGGACGGCCGTGGCGCACGCCACGACGTGCTGCTGCCTCGCGAGTTGACGGACGCGCTGAAGGCCCTGGCCCAGCAGGAAGGCGCCTCGCTCTACATGGCGCTGCTGACGGGCTGGCAGGTGCTGATGGCCCGCTACTCCGGCCAGGACGACGTCACCGTCGGCTCCCCCATGGCGGGCCGCACCCGCGGCGAGGTGGAGGGCCTCATCGGCCTCTTCGTCAACGCCCAGGTGCTCCGCACTCGCGTGACGGACGACGCCTCCTTCCGCACCCTGCTGCGTCAGGTGCGCGAGACGGTGCTCGGCGCCCAGGAGCACCAGGAGCTCCCCATCGAGCGCCTCGTGGAGGAGTTGAAGCCCGAGCGCATCCCGGGCCGCACTCCCTTCTTCCAGGTGATGCTCACCTACCAGGCCTCCTTCCGCGGCGCCGCCTCCGTCGAGGGCGTCAAGATGGAGGCCCTCGAGCTCGACACCCTCTCCGCCAAGTTCGACCTCACCCTCCAGGTGCTGGAGACGGACGCCGGCCTCAAGGGCTACCTCGAGTACACCACCGACATCTTCACCGCCGCCACCGCGGCTCGCATCGCCGAGCACCTCCGCGTGCTCCTGGAGGGCGCTGTCGCGCAGCCGCACCAGGCGGTGGCCCGACTGCCGCTGCTGACCGCCGCCGAGCGACGCGAGATGCTGGTGGAGTGGAACGCCACGCGGGCCCCCTTCCCCGAGGCGTGCATGCATTCGCTCTTCGAGGCGCAGGTGCAACGCGCCCCGGACGCGCTGGCCGCCGTCTTCGAGGGGACGCAGTTGACGTACGCGCAACTGGACGCGCGCGCCAACCAGCTCGCCCACGCTCTTCGTCGTCGCGGCGTGGGGCCGGAGGTCCGCGTCGCCCTCAGCGTCGAGCGCTCCCTCGACATCGTCATCGGCCTCCTCGGCGTCCTCAAGGCCGGTGGCGCCTGGGTGCCCGTGGATCCGCTGCTGCCCCGGGAGCGCCTGGCCTTCATGCTGGAGGACAGCGCGGCCCAGGTCCTCGTCACCCAGCAGCCGCTGGTGGACCGCTTCCCGGAGGCCCTCCATGCCCGCGCGCTCTGCCTGGACTCGGAGCGCGAGTCGCTGGCGAAGGAGCCGACGGCGGCCCCCGTGACGGGCGTGACGCCCTCCAACCTGGCGTACCTGCTCTACACCTCGGGTAGCACGGGGACGCCCAAGGGCACGGCGGTGGAGCACCGCAGCGTCGCCAACCTCGTCACCCACGAGGCGGTGGCCTACGGCATCGGCCCGGGCAGCCGCGTGCTTCAGTTCGCCAGCCTCAGCTTCGACCTGTCCGTGGAGGAGATCTTCACCACCCTCTGCAACGGCGCCACGCTGGTGCTCGCGCCGCTGGAGAAGCTGATGCCGGGCGCGCCGCTGCCCGTGCTGCTGCGGGAGCAGGAGCTGAGCGTGGTCAGCCTCACCCCCGCGGCGCTGGCGGCCACGTCCTCCGAAGGACTGCCCAAGGTGCGCACCGTCATCTCCGGCGGTGAGGCCCTGCCCGCGGAAGTCGTGGCGCGCTGGGCTCCGGGACGGCGCCTGCTCAATACCTACGGCCCCACCGAAGCCACCGTCATCGCGACGTTTGGCGACGTGGTGGCGGATGGGAGCGTGCCGTCCATCGGCAAGCCGCTGGCGAACGTGCGCGTCTACGTGCTCGACCCGCACGGGCAGCCGGTGCCGGTGGGCGTGCGCGGCGAGCTGCACATCGGCGGCGTGGGCGTGGCGCGGGGGTACGCGGGACGGCCGGGCCTCACCGCCGAGCGCTTCGTGCCCGACGCCTTCTCGGGTGAAGAGGGCGCCCGTCTCTATCGCACGGGCGACGTGGTGCGCTGGCGCGCGGACGGCCAGCTGGACTTCGTGGGCCGCATCGACGCCCAGGTGAAGGTGCGCGGCTTCCGCATCGAGTTGGGCGAGGTCGAGAACGCCCTGCGCGCCGCGCCCGCCGTGAAGGACGCCGTCGTGCTCGCCCGGGAGGATTCGCCGGGCGACAAGCGCCTCGTCGCCTACGTCGTGGGAGAGGCCCTCGACGTCACGGCCCTGCGCGCCCACCTCAAGCAGCACCTGCCCGAGTACATGGTGCCCGCCGCCTTCGTCCCCCTGGAGGCGTTGCCGCTGACGGCCAACGGCAAGGTGGACCGCAAGGCCCTCCCGGCTCCGGACGCAAGCGTGCTCCGGGCTTCGCACGCCTACGAGGCACCGGCGACGCCGCTGGAGGAGCAGCTCTCGGCCCTCTGGAGCGAGGTGCTGCGCGTGCCCGCCGTGGGCCGCACGGACAACTTCTTCGAGCTGGGTGGCCACTCGCTGCTCGCCACCCAGCTGGTCGCTCGCGTCCGGGCCGCCCTCGACGTGGAGCTGCCGCTCCGCGCCCTCTTCGAGGCCCCGACCATCTCCGCCCTGGCCGAACGCCTCCAGCGCGCCGCGACCGGTACGCGCCTGCCATCCCTGACGCGCACCTGCACCGAAGGCCCCCTGCCCCTCTCCTTCGCGCAGCAGCGCCTCTGGTTCCTCGATCAGCTGACCCCGGACGACGCCTCCTACAACCTTCCCGTCGCGCTGCGCCTCATCGGGCGCCTGGACGTGGAGGCCCTTCGCCGTGCCTTCGAAGCGCTCGTGGCTCGCCACGAAGCGCTGCGCACCACCTTCTTCGAGGAGGAGGGGCAGCCCTTCCAGCGCATCCACGCTCCGGCCGCATGGTCGCTCCCGGTGGAGGACCTCTCCTCTCTTGAAGAGTCCGCGCGCGAAGCGGAGACGCTGCGGCTCGCCACCCTTGAGGCCCGGCGTCCCTTCCACCTCGTCCATGGGCCCCTGCTGCGCACCGCCCTCCTCAAGCTCTCGGAGGAGTCCCACGTCCTCCTCGCGACGATGCACCACATCGTCTCCGACGGCTGGTCCATGGGCGTCCTCATCCGCGAGCTGGCGAGCCTCTATGCGGCCTTCAGCGCCGGACAGGCGCCCTCGCTCCCGCCGCTGCCGGTGCGGTACGCGGACTTCGCGCTCTGGCAGCGCCAGTGGCTCCAGGGCGAGACGCTGGAGTCGCAGCTCGGCTACTGGAAGCGGCAGCTCGCCGGCGCCCCCGCGGCCCTGGAGCTGCCCACGGACCGCCCTCGCCCGGCCGTCCAGTCGCTGCGCGGTGCCACCGTGCCCGTGCACTTCCCTTCACAGCTGACGGACTCCCTTCGCAGCCTCGCACAGCGGGAGGGCGCCACCCCCTTCATGCTGCTGCTCTCCGCCTTCCAGCTGCTGCTCTCGCGCTACTCGGGCCAGGATGACATCAGCGTCGGCTCCCCCATCGCCGGCCGCACCCACTCCGAGGCCGAGGACCTCATCGGCTTCTTCGTCAACACGCTGGTGCTCCGCACCCAGGTCGACCCGCGTGCGACGTTCCGCCAGCTGCTCTCCCAGGTGAAGGCCACCACCCTCGCCGCCTATGAGCACCAGCACGTCCCCTTCGAGAAGCTGGTGGAGGTCCTCCAGCCCTCGCGCGACTTGAGCCGCAGCCCCCTCTTCCAGGTGATGCTCGTCCTGCAGAACGCCCCCGCCGAGGCGCTGCGGGTGCCGGGCCTGGCCTTCCAGCCCATTCCCCTGGAGGGCAACTCCTCCCGCTTCGACCTGGCCCTCACCCTCTTCGAGGTCCCCCAGGGCCTCACCGGCTTCCTCGAGTACAGCACCGACCTCTTCGACGCCTCCACCGTCCAGCGCCTCATGGCGCACTTCGGCGTCCTCCTCTCCGCGCTCGCCGCCCAGCCTGACGCTCGCGTCTCCACGCTGCCCCTCATGACGGCCGCGGAGCAGCAGCAACTGCTCGTCGAGTGGAATCAGACGGACGTCGCCTTCCCTCGCGACACCTGCGTCCACCACGTCGTCGCCGGGCAGGCCCGTCGCGCGCCTGCCTCCCTCGCCGTGCGCGCGGGAGGGCGCAGCGTCAGCTACGCCGACCTCGACGCCTGGGCGCACGCGCTTGCCGTCCAGTTGCATGCGGCCGGTGTCACTCGTGGAGGCCGCGTCGCCGTCCTCGCCGAGCGCTCCCCCGAGTTGGTGGCGGGCCTGCTGGCTGCCCTCAAGGTGGGCGCCGCCTACGTCCCCGTCTCTCCGGGCGTCCCTCCGGAGCGCCTCTCCTTCATGCTGGAGGACTGCGCGGCTTCCGTCCTCCTCACGCAGCAGCACCTGCGCGACTCGCTGCCTTCCCTCCCTGCGCGGGTCCTGTCGCTGGAGGTGGAAGCCGCGACGGCTCAACAGCCGCTGCCGGTGGCGCCCGTGGGCCCGGAGGACCTGGCCTACGTCATCTACACCTCCGGCAGCACCGGCCGGCCCAAGGGCGTCGCCGTCCACCACCGCGCGCTGATGAACCTCGTCTCCTGGCACCAGCGCACCTACGCGCTGTCGCCCCAGGACTCCACCGCCCTCACCGCGGGCGTCGCCTTTGACGCCTCCACCTGGGAGGTGTGGCCCTCTCTTGCCTCCGGCGCATGCCTCGTCATTCCTCCGGACGCCGTGCGCGCGGAGCCTTCTCAGCTGCTCCAGTGGCTGGCCCGCGAGGCCATCACCACCTGCTTCATGCCGACGCCCCTGGCCGAGGCCGTGCTGCGCGAGGAGTGGCCCCGCCCCATCGCCCTGCGCGCCCTCCTGACGGGCGGCGACGCGCTCCACCTCGCCCCGCCTCCCTCGGTGCCCACCCCCTTCTTCAACCACTACGGGCCCACCGAGAGCACCGTCGTCGCCACCTCCACGCCTGTCACTTCTGGCGACGGCAACCGGCCGCCCATCGGCCGCCCCATCGACAACACCCGCACCTACGTCCTCGACGCCCAGCTCCAGCCCGTGCCCCTCGGCGTCCCCGGCGAGCTCTTCCTCGCCAGCGAGGGCCTCGCCTGGGGCTACCTCGGCCAGCCCGCACTCAGCGCCGAGCGCTTCATCCCCCACCCCTTCTCCTCCACTCCCGGTGCCCGCCTCTACCGCACCGGCGACGTCGTGCGCTGGCGCCCCGACGGCCAGCTGGACTACCTCCAGCGCCTCGACTTCCAGGTGAAGGTGCGCGGCTTCCGCATCGAGCTGGGCGAGATCGAGGCCTCGCTCCTCGCCCACGCCTCCGTGCACCAGGCCATCGTCCTCGCCCGCGAGGACTCCCCGGGAGACAAGCGCCTCGTCGCCTACGTCGTGGGGGAGGCCCCCGACGTCACGGCCCTGCGCGCCCACCTCAAGCAGCACCTGCCTGAGTACATGGTGCCCGCCGCCTTCGTCTTCCTGGACGCCCTGCCCCTCAACGCCAACGGCAAGGTGGACCGCAAGGCCCTGCCCGTCCCGGATGCGGCACCGCTCGCGGACTTCGTCGCTCCTCGAAGCTCCGCCGAAGAGCAGCTCGCGGTCCTCTTCGCCCAGCTCCTGCGCGTGGAGCGCGTGGGCATCCACGACGACTTCTTCTCGCTCGGGGGACACTCGCTGCTGGCCACCCAGCTCGTCTCCCGCGTCCGCGCTGCCTTCGGTGCGGAGCTGCCCCTGCGCGCCCTCTTCGAGGCGCCCACCGTCGCCGCGCTCGCCGAGCGCCTGAGCACCGCCACCTCGGCCCCCCGGCTCCCGGCGCTTCCCGCCATCACCCACGAGGGCCCGCCGCCGCTCTCCTTCGCCCAGCAGCGACTGTGGCTGCTGGATCAACTCCAGCCGGGCAGCGCCGCGTACAACATCCCCGCCGCCCTCCGCCTGAAGGGCCAGGTGGACGTCGAGTCCCTGCGCCGCGCCTTCGAGACCCTGGTCGCCCGGCACGAGACGCTGCGCACCACCTTCTTCCAGCACCAGGGCCAACCCGCGCAGCGGATCCACCTGCACGCGACGTGGACGCTGCCCGTGCTCGACGTGTCCTCCCTGCCCGCGGCCCAGCGGGAGGGCGAGGCGCGCCGGCTCGCGAACCTGGAGGCGCGTCAGCCGTTCGACCTGGAGGCCGGACCGCTCCTGCGCACCTCGCTGGTTCGCCTGGACGCCGAGGAGCACCTGCTGCTGGTGACGATGCACCACATCGTCTCCGACGGCTGGTCCATGAGCGTCCTCGTTCGTGAGCTCACCGCGCTGTACGCGGCGTTCCACTCGCATCACCTGCCGACCCTCGCGCCGCTGCCTGTGCAGTACGCGGACTTCGCCGTCTGGCAGCGGGCGTGGCTCCAGGGCGAGACGCTGGAGACACAGCTCGGCTACTGGAAGGAGAAGCTCGCGGGTGCGCCCGCCGCGCTGGAGCTGCCCACGGACCGTCCGCGTCCGCCCGTGCAGTCGCATCGGGGCGCCACGGTGGACGTGCGCGTCTCCGCGCGGCTCTCCGAGTCCCTCAAGGCCCTGGCCCAGCGCGAAGGCGCCACGCCCTTCATGGTGCTGCTGGCCGCGTGGCAGGTGCTCCTGTCCCGCTACTCCGGCCAGGACGACATCAGCGTGGGTACGCCCATCGCCGGCCGCACCCAGGCGGAGACCGAAGGCCTCATCGGCTTCTTCGTCAACACGCTGGTCTTGCGTGCAGGCGTCCAGCCGCAGTCGACCTTCCGTGAGTTCCTCGCGCAGGTGCGCGGCACGACGCTCGCGGCCTTCGAGCATCAGCACGTGCCGTTCGAGAAGCTGGTGGAGACCCTCCAGCCCGTGCGCGACTTGAGCCGCAGCGCGCTCTTCCAGTCGATGTTCGCCCTGCAGAACACGCCCATGGAGGCCCTGCGCGTACCGGGCTTGACGTTCGAGCAGCTTCCGCTCGAATCGAACTCGGCGAAGTTCGACCTGACGCTGACGCTCCAGGACTTTCCCCAGGGCTTCATGGGGGTCCTGGAGTACAGCAGCGACCTCTTCGAGGCCTCGACCGTGCAGCGCATGGTGGGACACCTGGGCGTGCTGCTGGAGGCCATCGCCGCGCAGCCCGACTCGTCGCTCGCCAGCCTCCCCCTGCTCACGGCTCCGGAGCGCCAGCAGCTCCTCGTCGACTGGAGCGGCCCCCGCGCGGACTTCCCTCGCGACCTCTGCTTCCATGACGCCTTCTCCGCCCAGGCCCTCCTCACCCCAGACGCCCTCGCCGTCATCTGCCGCGACCAGCACCTCTCCTTCCGCGAGCTCGACGTCCGCTCCAACCAGCTCGCTCACCGCCTGGTGAAGCTCGGCGTCCGCCCCGACGTCCTCGTCGTGCTCTGCGTGGAGCGCTCCGTCGAGGCCCTCGTCGGCATCCTCGGCATCCTCAAGGCCGGCGGCGCCTACGTCCCCATCGACCCCAGCTACCCCCGTGACTGGCTTGCCCACGTCCTGGCCGACACCGCCGCCCCGCTCGTCCTCACCCAGCAGCGCCTGCGCGACTCCCTGCCACCTCACTCCGCACACACCCTCTTCCTCGACTCCGACTCCGAGCTCCTCTCTCGCGAGCCCTCTCACGCCCCCTCCACCTCCGTCTCGCCGGAGCACCTCGCCTACATCATCTACACCTCTGGCAGCACCGGCCGCCCCAAGGGCGTGATGATCCAGCACCGCTCCGTGCTGAACATGCGTGCAGCCCTCGCCTCCACCGTCCACGCGGAGGCCCGGCCGGGGGAGCGCGCCAGCATCAACGCTCCTCTCTCCTTCGACGCCTCCGTCCAGCAGCTCGTCCAGCTGCTCGACGGCCGCACCCTCTGCATCGTCCCCAATGAGGCCCGCGCCGACGTCGGCGAGCTGGTGAAGCGCATCAGCCAGGACGCGCTGGACGTCCTCGACTGCTCTCCGGCCCACCTGCGCCTGCTGGTGGATGAGGGCCTGCTGGAGCGCACCGATGTTCCCAGCCGCCTCCTCGTCGGTGGTGAAGCCGTGGACCTGGCTACCTGGCGCCGCCTGGCCCAGGCTCCGCGTCCTCGCGCCTTCAACGTCTACGGCCCCACCGAGTGCACCGTCGACGCCACCGCCTGCGCCTTCGATGCCTCCTCCACCCCCACCATCGGCAAGCCCCTGCCCAACGTCCGCGCCTACGTGCTGGACAAGACGCTGCGCCCCGTCCCCGTCGGGGTCGCCGGGGAGCTCTTCATCGGCGGTGAGGGCGTCGCTCGCGGCTACCTCCACCGTCCCGAGCTGACGGCCGACCGCTTCATCCCGGATGCCTTCTCCTCCTCCCCGGGTGCACGCCTCTACCGCACCGGCGACGTGGTGCGCTGGCGCGCGGACGGGATGCTCGACTACCTGGGCCGCGCCGACTTCCAGGTGAAGATCCGCGGCTTCCGCATCGAGCTGGGTGAGATCGAGGCCACCCTCCTCAAGCATCCCCAGGTGCATGCCGCCGTGGTGCTGGCGCGCGAAGACGTGCCCGGCGACAAGCGGCTCGTGGCCTACGTGGTGCCTCCGGAAGGCACGACGCCCGCCCCCACGCCCGAGGAGCTCCGCGACTGGCTCAAGCAGTTCCTGCCGGAGCACATGCGCCCCTCCGCGCTGCTGGTGCTGGAGTCCCTGCCGCTGAACACCAACGGCAAGGTGGACCGCAAGGCCCTGCCCGCGCCCCAGGGCACCGCTCCCGCCTCCTCCTTCGTCGCACCCCGCACTCCCGAAG